>CAJXIC010000090.1 GCA_913054385.1 uncultured Pseudomonadota bacterium | reverse complement strand
TACCTCGCGAACTGGATCGGCGAGTGGGGAGAGATCCTGCACTCGAACATGAGCTACCGCTCACCGGCCTTCGCCGGAGACCTGACGCTCCTCGATGCAGAGGTCGTGGCCGTCGAGACCGCCGGCGGCGCCACCACGGCGACGATCCGCGTCACGATGACGAACCAGCAACAGGAAGTCATGGCGACCGGAGACGCCCTGGTGCGACTCCCGGGCGACGCGGACCCCGCGAGCTAGACGGGCAGCGTCTGTCGTGGAGATCTCCGCCGAACTCCTCCTGCAGCCCGACGCGCGTCGCTACACGTTGGGGCGCTTCCTCGAAGACGTCACGCAGCGCCACGGCGACGCCCGCGCGCTGCACTTTGCGGGAGAAGACTGGAGCTACACGAGGCTCGAGCGCGAGGTGCGCGCGTTCGCCCGGGGCCTTGTGGGAGTGGGCGCGGGGAAGGGGACGCGCGTCGCGATCCTGCTCTCGAATCGCCCGGAATGGGTGGTGGCCTGTTTCGGGGCCGGCCTCGTGGGGGCGGTGCCCGTCCCCGTGAACACCTTCGGGACCGCGTTTGAGATCGACGGAATCCTGCGTCACAGCGACGCCTCGCTGCTGGTGATGCAGCGCGACCTGCTGCGGCATCGTTATCTCGAGGATCTCGTTTCGCGCCACGCGGAAATCGCCGAGGCCGACCCGGGCCGCATTCGCTGCCCGGCGCTGCCATCGCTGCGCCAGATCTTCACACTCGGGGAAGCCCCGGCGGAGGGCGGGGTGCAGCGCTGGGAGGACCTCATCGCAGCCGGCAGCGATGTCTCGGACCCGTTGCTGAGCGACCTCGCCGGAGCGGTGGAGCCCGTGGATGACGGTCTCCTGATCTACACCAGTGGCACCACCGCGCAGCCCAAGGGCGTATTGCACCGGCAGCGCGCGCCGGTGATCCAGAGCTGGCGTTTCGCGGAGCACTACGACCTCGTGCCCGAAGACGTGGTCTTTAGCGCGCAGCCCTTCTTCTGGACCGCCGGGATCTGCATGTCCCTCGGCGCCACCCTCGCAGCGGGGGGCACGCTGCTCCTACAGGAAACCTTCGAACCGGGGGCGGCGCTGGCCGCGATCGAGCGCCACCGCGCCACGGTGGTGCACGCCTGGCCGCACCAGGAAAAGGCCATGGCCGAGCACGCGAGCGCCGTGCGCTGCGATCTCTCCTCGGTCACGAAGCTCAACGCGTCGTCTCCCCTGGCCCGGCGCTGCGGCATCGCGGGCGATGCCTGGGGCACCTCGGGGTACGGACTCAGCGAGACCTTTACCCTGGCTGCGGCGGTCCCGGCGCGCAGCGAAGCCCGGCTCCGCCACGAGACGGCTGGGTTTCCGCTTCCGGGAATGCGCATCAAGATCGTCGACCCCGCGGATGGAACGCCGCGGCCCCTGGGAGAGAAGGGTGAGATCGCGGTCCAGGGGCTGACCCTGATGAGGGGCTACCACAAGATCGAGCCCGAACGAACCTTCGACGACGACGGTTTCTTTCACACCCAGGACGCCGGCTGGCTCGATGCCGAAGGCGCGCTGCACTGGGAGGGCCGGCTCTCCAACCTGATCAAGACTGGCGGTGCGAATGTGTCGCCGCGAGAGATCGAAGCAGCGCTCGCCCCGATGACGGGGCTGTACAGCGCACATGCGGTGGGTGTACCGCACCCGAGCCTTGGTGAGATCGTCGTGCTCTGCGCCGTCGTCAGCGGCGAGGGGGACCCGCCCGAAGCAGAAACCCTGCGCGCGCACTTGCGCTCCCAACTCGCCGCCTACAAGGTGCCGCGCTGCGTGCTCTTCTTTACGCGGGGCGATCTCGAACTCACCGGGAGCCAGAAGATCCAGACCGCCCCGCTGCGGGCCCGGGCGATCGCGCGACTCGCCGAACAGGGAACCGAAGTCGATGGCTATCGCTATGGCGCCGCGGACCTGGGCGCCTAGCGAATCGGGTAGAGCGCCGAGATTCCGCCGTCGACGACCAGGGTGTGGCCGGTCACGAAGGCGGCCGCATCGCTCGCCAGGAAGGTGACGGCTCCCTGAATGTCCGCGGCGCTCCCGGTGCGCCGCAGGGGCACCTGTGCATCGTGGGCCGCGCGCGCATCGCCGGTGAGGTGTTTCATCATGTCGGTGTCGAAGGGGCCTGGGGCGATGGCGTTCACGCGCACGCCCCGGGGCCCGAATTTGATGGCCAGGTCGGTGGTGAGCGCCTCCACGGCGCCCTTGCTGGCGGAGTAGGCGACGACCGGCTGCTCCTCTTCGAAGCCACCGCGGCGAGCCGAAACCGAACTCAGGTTGACGATGCTTCCGCGGCCGGCCTCGCACATCGCCGGTGCCAGCGCCGCCGTGAGCCCCCACAGACCCCGCAGGTTGAGATCCATCACGCGGTCCCAGGCTTCGAGGGGGTAGTCGAGGGTGGGGGCCGCCCAGGTCCGCGCGGCGTTGTTGACCAGGATGTCGATGGGGCGCGCGAAGGCGAGGGCCGCCGCCGCCAGGGCTTGTACCTCCTGGGGCACGCAAAGGTCGGTCGGAAGGGCCAGGGCGCGTCGCCCCAGGGCCTCGATCTCCGCCACCGCGGATTCGAGGGCGCCTCGCTTGCGTCCGGCCACGACGACATCCGCTCCGGCCTCGGCCAGGCCTAGCGCGATCCAGCGGCCGATCCCGCGACCGCCGCCGGTCACCAGCGCGGTGCGCCCGTGGAGGTCGAAGAGTTGCGGTGTCGACATGCCCCCTCCGTGCCAGAGCGTATCACGAATCGTCCATCACCCCGTCGGGCGCGGAATCCCGCACGCTACTCTCGGCACGCTTCTGCCGCGGTCGGCAGACGATCGCAAGACCAGGAGAGTGCCCGGTGCAAGACGGCCACGACACCGCGCATCCGCTCGGCGCGCCCTACGCCTGGTTCATCGCGAGCGGTGCTTCCTGGTACACCATCTGGGGCATGCAGCAGGTGATCTTTTCCTGGCTGCTCGTCGGCGTCCTGCAAGAAGATCCCGCGCGCGTCGGCAGCGCGCAGATGTTGATGGCGCTCCCGGCGCTCTTCCTGATGCCACTGGCCGGATGCCTGGCAGATCGCTTCGGGAGGCGGCGAGTGCTGCTCGTGGTCCACGTGCTTTCCGCCGGGGTGGCCGCGGCCACGGCCGGGTGGCTGATGTCCGGGCGCCTCACCCTCGGTGGGCTGCTCGTGTTGGCACCGATCTGGGGATCACTGATGTCGGTCCAGTTTCCCGCCCGGGAAGCGATTCTCTTCGACGTGGCCCACGCGGATCTCGCCCGCGGCTCGGCGGGAACCACTCTCGCCCAGTTCGCCTTTCTGGCCGTGGGCAACGCACTGGCGGCGCTGACGACACAGTTCGGAACGCCGATGGTGCTGGCGGGGCAATCGCTGCTCGCCGCTCTGGGGATCCTGCCCCTGCCCAAGCTGCCGCGCGGCGCGTCCACCCGAACTGCCAGCCGCACTGAAGCGGGGTGGGGTGCAACGCTGCTCGAGGGGCTCCGTACAGTCGCCTCGATTCCGAATCTGCGCCTGTTGGCGATCCTCACGGTCGCCAATGGCTTGCTCTTTCTCGGCCCCTACTTCGTGGCCGGACCGATCCTGGTGCGCGACGTCTACGGCGGGGGTGCCGGTGACGTGGGCCTCTTCTTCATGATGTTCCCGCTCGGCACCGGACTCTCCTCGGCACTGCTCGTGCTGCGGGGCCGCATCGAAAACGGCCTGGCGGCGCTGGTCGCGGCTCTCGGACTCGGCGCGGCCTGCGTGCTCGCGATCGCCCTCGAGCCGGCGTTCGAGATCGTGCTCGGCATCGTCTTCGTCTGGGGTTGTGCCGGCGGCGTGTTCATCACGATGGGGAGAACGCTCTTCCTGGAGGGGGCCCCGGCCTCTCACCGCGCCCGGGTGGTGTCGGTGCAGGGGATGGCCCTGATGGGCTCGGCGCCGCTCAGCCATCTGCTCACGGGGCTCGTGGCCGAGGCCTTCGGCGTCGCCACCGCGTTCCGCGGAGCGGGCCTGGCGATGCTCGGTATCGTCGCGCTCGCATGCCTGCGGTTGCGCCGGGACGCGAAGACGACCGCCGCTCCCTAGGAAAGCCAGCGACCCAGCGGGGTGCCC
The DNA here is from genome assembly GCA_913054385.1 of uncultured Pseudomonadota bacterium. Lineage (GTDB taxonomy): Bacteria > Myxococcota_A > UBA9160 > UBA9160 > UBA4427 > JAYGCV01. The sequence goes on along the minus strand of CAJXIC010000090.1, from coordinate 3,290 downwards.
CAGAGCAGGCGCATCAGTTTCTTCAGCCCCTCTGCGTCCCGCGCCCGGTAGGGGTAGCCGTTGGCGAGTTTCTTGCCGCCGAAACGATCGAAGAGCACCGGCCGGGCGTGGCAAGAGCTGCGCACGCCTCCCTCGCCATTCACCTGGCCGACACCGCTCTGCTTGCGGCCACCGAAGGGCGCCTCGGGCGCGCCATAGGTGAGTGCCATGTCGTTCACACAGACCCCGCCCGTCTCCATTTTGATCGCGAGATCGAGAGCCTTGCGCCGATCGCGTGTCCAGACGTTTCCGTTCAGGCCGTAGGGCGACTCGTTGGCGAGCCGTAGGGCCTCGGCCTCGCTGGGCACCTTCATGATCGAGATCACCGGACCGAAGGTCTCGTCGCGCATCACGTCCATTTCGTGATTCACCTCGGTCAGAACCGTGGGCTCGTAGTAGAGACCGGCGAGGTCCGGGTTCCGCCGCCCGCCCACGCGCACGCGTGCCCCCTTCGCCACGGCGTCCGCGACATGCGCCTCGATCACCTCGAGTTGTCGATCCCAGAAGATCGCGCCCACGTCGAACTCGCCCGAGGAACCCTGGCGCAGCGCCGCCGCTCCTTCGACAACCTTCTCAACGAAGCGCTCGTAGACCCCCTCCACCACGTAGATCCGCTCGGTGCCGCAGCAGTATTGGCCCGAGTTCATGCACGAGCCGATCAGCGCACCGGCCGCAGCCCGGTCGATGTCCGCGTCTTCGCAGACGATCATCGCGTCCTTGCCGCCGAGTTCGAGGGTGCAGGGAATCAGCTGCCGGCCGCAGGCCTCGGCGACCTTGCGCCCGGTCTCGACCGAACCGGTGAAGGAAATTTTATCGACGCCCGCGTTCACCAACGCGGCCCCGGTCTCTCCATCGCCGAGCAGGACCTGCAGCACGCCCTCGGGCAGTCCGGCCGCGGTGAACATCTCCTCCACCAGTTTCGTCGACTGGGGGGTCACCTCGGATGCTTTCACGATCACCGCGTTGCCCGCCAAGAGGGCTTGGACGGCCGGGTTCAGCGCCAGGATGAAGGGACCATTCCAGGGCGTGATGATGCCGACGACGCCGCGCGGGCGGTACACGATGCGAAGTTGCTTCGTCAGGCGCAGCAGGCCGTGCAGCTTCTGCTTCCGAGGCCGCAAGAAGCGCCCCGCGTTCTTCGCGTAGTAGCAGAGCGCATCGAGCGAGGAGAAGATCTCCATGGCCAACGCCTCGTTGCGCGCCTTGCCGGTCTCGCGGATCACGCAGTCGACGATTTCGTCGCTGCGATCGAGGATCTCGCGTGAGACGCGATCCATGAAACGTGCGCGCTGGGCGACGCTGAGGACGGCCCAGTCGATCTGGGCCTTGCGCGCGCGTTCCACCGCGACACCAACGTCTTGCGCATTTGCACAATCGATCTCGCCAATCGGTTCGAGATCGATGGGGCTCCGCAGCCGGAGTCGCCGACGCGGTCCGCCGTGATCAATTTCTTCGTAGAGCGCCACGCTGTCCTCCCTGAGTTCCCGAACATCCTACACGAAGGGGAGCTTTGGCCGGAGGGAGACCACGGCCTTCGCTAGCCTCCTGCGATGGGGACGCCGAAGGCCGAATCGCAGCTGTTGGCCCAGAAAGGGCGGCCCCTGGGTCCCCGAGCGGTACGCACCCGCAATCGCCTGCTCGAGACCACGGCCCAGTTGCTCGCCGAGCGCAGCCTGCTCGAGATCACGGTGGCCGAGATCGCGCGCCACGCGAAGATCTCCCCCGGCACCTTCTACCACTACTTCGCCGACGTGGAAGAGGCCGCCCTCGCGTTGGCCGAGCGCGCGACGCTCGAGATGCCCGACCTGGTTGCGCTCTTCGAGGGTCCATGGCGAGGCCGAGACGGAATCGACACGGCGCGGGAAATTGCCAGCGCCTTCTTCGATCACTGGGATGCGCATCATGCCGCGTTGCGGATCCGAAATTTCAGTGCCGAGCGGGGCGATGAGCGCTTTGCAGCCCTGCGGCGTGCGGCCTTCGCGCCGCTACTGCTGGGCCTGGCCGAGCGGATTGCCAGCGCGCAGCAGGCGGGACGCGTTTCGAAAAGCCTGCACCCCATTGCGGCGGCCGCGGCGCTCGCGTCGATGCTCGAGCGTCTCGCCACCTACCACGCCGAACTCGAGAAATACGGCGTGGGGCGCGACGACCTGATTGAGACCTGCGCCGCCATCATGGTTCGGACGCTCTCGGCGCAGAGCGCCGCGACCGCGCTCTAGTCGGCCAAATTGCCCGAATCGGCGGAATCGGCCTCGTGGATCGGACGCTCGCGCCCGGTGCGGTGGATTTCGATTTTCGGTTCGGGCGAGAAGGGCAGGTCGTCGCGGGTGAGGGCCTCACGCGCTGCCTGCCGATCTCCTGGACCGAAGGCCTCGACGGTCACGCAAAACTCGACGAGCGTGCGGTTGGGGTCGGTGGTGTAGACCGAGCGGCACCAGCCGTGGTCTATTTCGAGGACGTCGTAGCCGGTTTCGAGCCAGCGCTTCCGGGCGATCTCGAGTCCCTCGACGGAGCCCGCCTCAAAGGCGACGTGATTGACCCAGGCCGGAAGTCCCGCCGCTTCGGAGAGGCCGGTCGGAAAATCCGAAGGCAAACTCGGATCGTGCAGTTCCCAGAACGCGATCATGCCGCCGCCGCCGGTGCTGTAGAAGAAATGTTTCGCGTGCCCGCCACCGGGAGTCTTCGCGATCTCGACCTTCTCGAGTTCGAAACCCATCGCCTGGGAGTAGAAAAGGTCCGTCGCGAGCATGTCGTGGGTGGCGAACGCAAGGTGGTGGTAGGCCATCGGGATCTCCTCCGTGCCGAAAAAGCCTAGCGCGGTCGCCCACGAAGCGGGGAGCGGCAGGTCGTTTCCATCGCCGAGGCGCCTTCACCCTTGCCGTGCGCTGCCGGAGAATCGCCGCGGATCGGCTAGCGGGCGCGGGTGTAGTCAGCCATCGCGGCGAAGAGTTCGACGACGTTTGGGGTCGGCTCGGCGTACCCGAACTCGCGGTAGAGCGTGGCGACGTTGACCACGATCCGTTCGCTGTCGAGCCAATCTGCGTAGGCGCCAAGAGGGATGTCGAAGGCCGCATCGCGGGGCGAGAGCCCGGCCACGAAGCGCAGGCGGGTTTCGTCCCGAATGAAACCGAGGTAGTCGCGCACCGCCCGCACCCCCGCAGCGTCGGTGAGCGGCCCGTGCCCGGGGACGATGTGGTCGAGATCCATCGCCAGGATGCGGTCGCAGGCCGCGATCCAGTTGTCGACGGGGCCCT
>CAJXIC010000089.1 GCA_913054385.1 uncultured Pseudomonadota bacterium | reverse complement strand
AGGAGCAGACGATCCGGATCGAAGGGGCCGGGGGGCTCGACACCGCTGAGATCGATCGCATGGTGAGCGACGCCGAGACCTTCGCCTCCGAGGATCGCACGCGCCGGGAGTTGATCGACAAGCGGAACGCTCTCGACAGCCTCCTCTACCAGGCCGAGAAGACCCTGGGCGAGAACGCCGAGAACCTCTCCGACGAGGACAAGGCGGCGGTCGAATCCGTGCTCGAAAGCGCGAAGAAGGACCTCGACAGCGACGACGTGGCGCTTCTCGACGCCGCCCACCAGCGCGTCGAGACCGAGCTCCACCGGGTGGCCGAGCAGCTCTACAAGAGTCAAGCTGAGAAGGAGTCGGCCCCCCCCGCGGATGCGGGCGAGGCCTCGCGAACCCCGGAGGATGACGTGATCGACGCCGAGTACACCGAAGCGGCGAGCACCGAGCCCGCGGACACCGGAAGTGAGGGCGCCGAAGGGAAGTCCGATTCGTAATCCCCGGGCCGGCGGCCCCTCGGAGGGTCTCCTGCGCGATTTCCCCGAGCGCCTCGAAGGGGATCGCTTTCGACCCGCTGCCGACATTTTCGAAACGGCGGAGGCGATCGTCGTCCGGCTCGAGCTGCCGGGGGTGCTGAGCGATCAGGTCCGCGTGAATGTCGAAGGCGAGCGGCTGCGGATCAGTGGCGTTCGCGAGCCGCCGGGCGGGAGCCCGCCGCGCCGGTTGCACCGGATGGAAATCGGCTTTGGGCCCTTCGAGCGCGTGATCTCGATACCGATCAGCTTCGACAAGGACGAGGTCCGGGCGCATCTCGAGAACGGTTTTCTGGATGTCACGATTCCGAAGCGCTCGAGTTCGCGCCGACAGGTCGAGGTCCAGTCGAAATGAGCGACCCCCAGGGCCCGAAGCAGGGCGGCGGCCTGGAGGAGGGGGCGGTCCACGCTGAAGAGGGTGCGCCCGGAAGGACCGACATCGAGGTCCGCATCGATCCCGATGACGACGTCGATGTGTTCGACGAGATTCCCGAAGAACTCCCGGTGTTGCCGCTGAAGAACACCGTGCTCTTTCCGTTTCTGCTGTCGCCGCTGCTTGTCAATACGCCGCGCTCGCAGAAGCTGATCGACGAGGTGCTGGTGCGCCCCGATCGGCTGATGGTCTGCACCGCCGTTCAAGGCGAGATCGAAGGGAGCCCCGGGCCGGGTGACGTGTACCGCACGGGAACCGCGCTGCGGGTCGTGCGGATGCTCAAGTTCCGGGACGGCTCGTATCGCCTCCTCGTTCAGGGCCTCGCGCGCGTCCGGATCGAGAGCTTCGAGGCCGAAGAGCCCTTCTTGCGCGCCCGCGTCGCCCGAATCGCTGAGACCGGCGACCTCGAGTCGGTCGAAACGACCGCGCTGGTCCGCACCATTTCGCAGCAATTTGCCGCCCTCGTCTCGGAGAGTTCGCGGCTTTCGGACGAGCTGCAGGTGCTCGCCGTGAACCTCGACGATCCCTCGCGACTCGCCGACCTGGTGGCGTCGAACCTCGATCTGGATGTCGCGGGCAAGCAGGCAATTCTCGAGGAGCCGGACATCCTCGAGCGCCTGAAGCAGACCCTGGCCCACCTGGGCCAAGAGGGCGATGTGTTGCAGCTCGAGGCTGAGATCAAGGAGAAGGTCCAGAGCGAGATGGGCCGGACGCAGCGCGACTACATGCTGCACCAGCAACTCGAGGCGATTCGCCGCGAACTCGGGGAATCGGACGAGGGCGAAGACGGGACCCTGGGCCTGCGCGAAAAGATCGAGGCCGCGGGGATGCCGGAAGAGGCACACAACCAGGCCTGTCGCGAACTCGAACGGCTGGCACAGACACCGTCGGCCGCGGCCGAGCACGCCGTGATCCGCGGCTATCTGGAGTGGCTTGCCGATCTTCCCTGGTCGGTGCACACCGAGGATCGACTCGACGTGGAAAAGGCCCGCGAGATTCTCGACGAGGATCACTACGGGCTCGAGAAGGTGAAGGACCGCATCGTCGAGTACATCGCGGTGCTCTCGCTAAAGCGCGATCTCAAGGGGCCGATCCTCTGTTTTGTGGGCCCTCCCGGAACCGGGAAGACCTCGCTGGGGCGCTCGATCGCCCGGGCGCTCGGGCGTAAGTACGTGCGGATCTCCCTCGGCGGCGTTCGCGATGAGGCGGAGATCCGCGGCCATCGTCGAACCTACGTGGGGGCCATGCCCGGGCGAGTGATCCAGAGCCTGCGCAAGGCGGGCAGCCGAAACCCCGTGATGATGCTCGACGAGATCGACAAGGTGGGTGCGGATTTTCGCGGCGACCCTTCCTCGGCGCTGCTCGAGGTGCTCGACCCCGAGCAGAACGTCGACTTCAGCGATCACTACCTCGAAGTGCCCTTCGACCTTTCCCAGGTCCTCTTCGTGGCGACGGCAAACCAGATGGGGCCGGTGCCTCCGGCCCTGCGCGATCGCATGGAGGTGATCGAACTCCCGGGCTACACGGTGGAAGAGAAGCTCGAGATCGCGCGGCGCTTCCTGTTGCCGCGACAGATCGAGCAGAACGGAATCCTTGATGTCGGCTTCGAGATCTCCGAAGACGCTCTGCTCGCGTTGTGCGAGAACTACACCCGGGAGGCAGGCGTTCGCAACCTCGAGCGCCAGATTGGTGCCCTGTGTCGGAAGGTTGCCAGGCGCATTGCCGAGGGCGAGATCCAGCAGCCTTCTCGGATCGGCCGCGACGATTTGCAGGGCATGTTGGGCCCCGTGATCTTCGAACCCGAACTTGCGGATGTCGGGGGTCGCCCCGGGGTCGTCGTCGGGCTCGCCTGGACGCCCGCCGGCGGTGACATCCTGTTCGTCGAATCGGCGAGGATGCGGGGCACCGGCAAGCTGAAACTCACGGGCAGTCTCGGCGATGTCATGCGGGAGTCGGTGGAGGCGGCCCACTCGTGGCTGCGCTCCCACGCGAGCGAACGCGGCATCGACACCGCCCTCTTCGAGGAGAGCGATCTCCACATCCACGTTCCCTCGGGCGCGATTCCCAAGGACGGTCCTTCGGCGGGGGTGGCGATGGTCGCCGCGATGGCCTCGCTGCTGTCGGGAATCCCTGCGCATCCGCGCGTCGCGATGACGGGCGAAATTACGTTGCGCGGAAAGGTGTTGCCGGTGGGCGGAATCAAGGAGAAGGTGCTCGCGGCGAAGCGCGCCGGGATCGAGCAGATCGTGCTGCCCGCGAAGAACGAGAAGGATGTCGAGGAGATTCCCCAGAAGCTCCTCGAGGGCCTTGATCTTCGCTACGTCGGAGACGTCGATGAGGCGCTTGCATACATCCTCGCCGCTCCTTCGTAAGGTCCCGGGATCGCGATGGACGGCGATCCTCGCCGGCTTCGTTGCGACGGCGATGCTGGCGACAGTGGGCTGCGTGGCGGCTTCGAAGCACCAGCAGGTTTTCGACCAGAAAACCGCGGCGCAGGGTCGCATCGTCTTTCTCGAGCGGTCCAACGCGAGCCTCGACGAAGATCGGGTGCGACTGGTCGCCCGGGTCGACGACCTTGGTGCAGAGAACACCGCGCTCAAGGCGGATCTCGGGGTCCTCGCGGGCCATCGCGCAGAACTCGAGCGCGAACTCCGCGAAAGCCGGGACGAACTTGCGGCGCGTAGCTTTGAAGTGGAGAGCTTGCGGGGGGCCTACGATTCGCTGGTCGGCGACCTCGAGTCCGAGGTGGCTTCCGGGCAGATCGAAATCCAACGCCTCCGCGATGGCATCGAGGTGAACGTCTCCGACCGGCTGCTCTTCGATTCGGGGCGCGCCGATCTGAACCCCGAGGGTCGCGCGGTGATCTTGCGTGTGGCAACGCAACTCGCGGGGACCGGGGGCCGAATCGAGGTGCTTGGACACACCGATGATATTGCGATTCGAAAATCGCTCAGTGGGCGCTATCCGAGCAATTGGGAACTCGGGGGAGCCCGGGCCGCGGCGGTGGTGCGTGTCTTTGAGGAAGAGGGGATCGCGCCCGAACGGCTCTCCGCGGTTTCGCGCGGTTCGGCGGCGCCGCGGGTCCCGAACGACTCGGCAGCGAGTCGTGCGCGAAATCGACGGATCGAGATTCGAGTGCTTCCCGAAGAGCCGCAGGCCGGGGAAGCATCGCCCCGGCTGGAGGCTGCGGATCCCGCCGAATCGACATGACTGGCGTGCGGGTGGGCCACGCGATGGCTGCCGAGCGCGCCCTGCTCGAGGCGCTCTACCGCGAGGCACTGGCCGCCGTCGATCCCGGCCCGGCAGTCAGACGTTGTCTCGAAGCGGAGGCGGTTTCGCTGGGGCCCCGGGTTCGGGTGTTCGCCGTGGGCAAGGCGGCCGAGGCGATGGCGGCTGCGGCGGCCTCGGTGCTCGGGGGCCGGGTCGAGGCCGGTCTGGTGGTGGCCCCCGCACGGGCCGCGGAGCCGCTCCGAGGTTTTGATTTTTTGCAGGCGGATCACCCGATTCCGGGCAGGGCCAGTGCCGTGGCCGGCCGCCGCAGCCTCGCGTTCGTCGCCTCGACGCCGCCGGGCGTGTCGCTCCTGGGACTTCTTTCGGGAGGCACGTCAGCGCTGCTCTTCGCGCAGCCGCCGGGGGTGTCCGCTTTAGAAGTCGCAGAACTGAATCGCGTCCTGCTCGCCTCCGGGCTTCCCGTCGAGGACGTCAATCGCGTGCGACGTCGGGTCTCGAGCTGCGGCGCCGGTGCCCTCGCGCGCGCCGCCGGGGCGCTTCGCCCCGAGGTGCTGGTGCTCTCCGACGTGCTCGGCGACCGGCTGGATGTGATCGGCTCGGGGCCCTTCTGGAGTGGCGGCGAGACCGTTGCCGAGTTGATGGCCTGGCTGCGGGGGCAGGCGGTGGTCCGGCGAATGCCGCCGGGGATCGTTCGCCATCTTGAAAATCTGCTGCAGGCGGAGGGGCACGGCGAACGGAAACGGCCGGAGACCGTCGCGCCCCATCGCATCGTGGCGTCGAATCGCGACGCACTCGAGGCCGCTGCGACGGCCTGCGAAGCGCGAGGGCTGCGGCCCATCGTGGTGTCGCGCGCCATGCGCGGCGAGGCGAGCCGCGTCGGCAAGCGCATCGCCGCGCTGCTGCAATGCGCCCTGGCCCCCGGCTCGCGGCGCCATTGCCTGCTTTTCGGTGGGGAGACGACCGTGACCCTTCGCGGCGCGGGCCGGGGCGGGCGCAACCAGGAACTCGCGCTGGCCGCAGCCCAGGCCCTCGCGGGAGTTCGCGGCGTTTCGCTTTTGGCGGCGGGGACCGACGGCCGTGACGGGCCGACCGACGCGGCGGGTGCCTATGCCGACGGGGGAACACGGGGTCGTGCCGCGACCCGGGGTCTCGATGCGGGCGACTGCCTGCTGGAGAACGATTCAAACACCTTCTTCGAGGGCGAGGGGGGCGTGTTCGTGACCGGGCCCAGCGGCACGAATGCGATGGACCTGGTGCTTGGCCTGTGCCGCCCGCCGCCTGGGTGGGTGTGACGAATCCACCGCGGGGCGTTACGCTGGAGGTGACATTCCACCCGCGGGGGATAGTGACCGCCCGGCCAGTTCGCCGGAGGTCGGTCGACCCGCACCGGAAACCGGGCGCTGCCGCCCTGGTTCAAATCAAGAGAGCGTCTGGTCTGCGGGCACGCGCCGCGTTCCCCGGAGACCCGAAGCGCGAAGGAGAGAAGAGAGCATGTTGCATCGCATCGGCCGAATCCTGGTGGCAGCGGCTGCGCTGGGTCTTTGTCTGGGACTCGGGATGGCGACTTCCGCCGGGGCCGAGAAGAAGTCGAGGGTGATCAAGACGGTCGCGGTCTGGGTCGCGTTCGACGCCGAGAACAAGACCCTCACCGTGAAGGTGAAGAAGCCCGGGAGAAAGCCCAAGGACAAGGCGCTCTACCTGAAGAAGGGACGCGACGCGATCTTCAACTTAAAGCTCGATGGCTCTGTCCTCAGCGGGATAACGATCATCAAGATCAACGGCCTCCGGGGAACCTTCGCCGACGTGCCCCCCGGAAAGACCGTGAATGTCTACTGGGTTCCGGACGAGAAGAAGGAAGGCGAGCGCTTCGCGAGTTCCATCGACGTGATCTTCAGCGAAGAAGAGCTGAGGGAGAAGTGGAAGTCGGACGATTGAGTCGCAGCGGGGGCGGGCGAGCGCTCGCCCCTGCGCGTCATCCCAGCTGCTTCGCGATGCGCTCGTCGAGCGCCGCTTGATCGGCGGAAAAGGCATATAGCCCCGCCAGCGTGAACAGCGCGTCGAGACCGACGCTCCCGTCGGCGAGTTCGCCCTGCCAGGCGGAACGCTTGGGCATCTTGCCCGCGTCGGCGATTTCCTTTAGGCGCCCGGCGTCGAGCACCGGCAACACCGAGCCGTGGCCCGCGCCCTCGAGAGCACGGAGGATGCCCTCGGGCGACAGGCTTGCCGGGTCCCCGCTGCCAATTTCCCGGCAGGTGGCCTCGAAGGCATCGGAAACCTGCCACAGGGTTTCGAGGCCCTCGGCCTTGGGGTCTATGCCCTCATGGAAGGTCGGGACGTAGTCCTCGCCCAGCCGATTCTGGAGACTGCTCAGGTCCGGGGCGTCGGCCAGGAAACCCTCGGCGACGCCGAGGGGCATCGTGTAGACGTCGAGGCCCGCGAGCGAGGCGGCCTGCGCGCCACTGCGCATGCTGGCACCGATCTGCCGGGTCGGAACCCCCAGTTCGCGTCGCAAGCGGAGCACGGCGTTCTGACTTGCCAGCGTTGCGCGCTCGCCCACCCAGCGACCATCGCCGAGGTTCTCGTCTGCGGCGTAGGCGCTGAGTCGCCCCATGAAGACGTTGCAGTAGTGGGGCCTTGCCACGCAGGTGATCAGCACGTTCTGGCGCGCCGAGAAGCCGAGGGTGAAGTTGACGCGGATGCCGTCTTCCTCGAGAAGCCTTGCCGCCACCAGCCCCGCAGCGGTGAGCGGCACCTTGACGATGAAGCGATCCGGGCAAAGTGCGTGGTAGCGACGCCCGTAGGCGACACTGCGCGGGACGTCGTGCGCCAGGTCGGTGTGGAGTTCGACGCTGACGTGGGCTCCGAAGCGTTCGACCAGTCGCAGCCCGTGGCGCGCGTTGAGGGCAAAGGCGATTTCGAGGATGAGTTCGCGATCGGAGAGGCCCGAGCGATCTTCGCGCGCCGCCTTCGCCGCCTCGGGAATCCACTGGTCGTAGATTCCCTTCTGGATCTCGTTGTTGAGCAACGTGTTGTTGGTGGTGAGGGCGGTGTATTCCCGGCTCCACAGGCGCGCTGCCTCGTCCATGTCCCCCGTGTCGAGCCAGAGTTCGGTGCCGATCTCGTTAAGGCGCGTCCAATGCGGGTTCGCTTGCGCCTGGTGCGCTACCTCCGAGATCCCCTCGCGAATGGTCTGATCGAGGCGGTTGCTTGCGGTGTCGCTCATGGCAGTCGGGTCCTCGTGGGATTCGGGCCCGGGGGTGCGGCCACGGCGCGTGGTGGAGCGGGCTAGGCCAGGCCG
>CAJXIC010000088.1 GCA_913054385.1 uncultured Pseudomonadota bacterium | reverse complement strand
GATCGAACCCTTCCCGACCAGCGGCACCTCGGCGGGCCCGAGCCACAGGATTCGTGCGTCCGGGTCGTACTCGGCGCCCCCGAGATCGCCCAGGATCTCGCTGGCCGCGTCCGGCTCGACACGGGTCACCAGGACCGACTGCCCCTCGCCGCGCAGGACGTGAGCGATCTCGACGATCTGCTCCGGGGTCTTCCCCGGGCCGTAGATGACTTCGGGAAGGCCGTTGCGAAGGGCACGGTGGGTGTCGACGCGCGCGTGCTTGGTGTCGACGAAGGGCAGGCGCGACAACGCTTCGAGGGCGTCTTCTACCCCTTCTTCGCCCCGGCGAACAGCATCCAATAATTCTCGCACGCGATCTCGATCCACCGGCTTCGAGGCCTCCCCGCACGAAACCGCGCGGCGCCCGTGAAAATACCAGACAAGCGGGACGACGCAGACCCCCTTTGCCCGGTGGGGCGGGGGTGTGGGGGTCAGGCGGTCAGCGGGGCAGGCGTCGGGCGGCCAGCGGGTGCGCGGGCGCCCCTAGAAGTGCCGCCACCCGGGGTGCCCCAGAAGCGCTTCGGGCACGCCGTGGAGCCCGGGCGCCGAGACCACGCGACCGATCTCGGTGACCCGGCAGCCCATGCGCCGGGAGAGTGCGGCGCACGTGGGGCCGCCGGGACGAAGGGAGAAGAGCAACTCGTAGTCTTCTCCGCCCGTGAGCGCGAGGCGGTCGGGATCGAGCCCCTCCTTCAGCGCCGCGCTCCTGAAACCGCGGGCGGTCGGCACGGCCGCCGGGTCGATCTCGGCGCCCAGCCCGCTCGAACCGAGCAGTGCTTCGAGGTCGCGGAGCAACCCGTCCGAAACATCGATGCAGCCGCCGTGCCCGGGAGTCGCCAACAGGGCGCGTCCGGCCCGGAGCCTCGGCTCGGGAACCCTGCGAATGCGTCCACCGTTCCGCTCGACCCGGGCGCGCTCGAGGGCCTTGCTGCCGAGGGTTCCCGTGACCCCGATCCGGTCGCCCTTTCGCACGGCCCCTCGGCGCAGGCTCTGCCCGGCCGCGACGCCGCCGAAGACACTGACGTGGAGCGAAGTCTCGCGAGCCGCCGTCACGTTGCCCCCCACCAGCGGACAACGCCAGCGAATGCCGGCCTCGACGAAACCCGCCACCAGGCCATCGGCAAGCTGCAGCGGCAACTCCGGCGGTGCCGCAAGCGACAGCGTGCAGGCGATCGGCGTTGCCCCCATCGCCGCGAGATCCGAGAGGTTCACCGCCAGCGCGCGCCGACCGATGGTGGTCGCGGCCTGGTTCGCGAAGCGAAAATGCACGTCTTCGACCAGGGCGTCGCTGCTCGTTACCCAGTCTTCGTCCGCGCGCGAGCGCAGCAGGGCCGCGTCGTCACCGATCCCCAGGCGGACGCGGGGGGACCGGGTGGCCCGGGCGAGGCGCCGCTCGATGCGGGCGATCAGGCCCGACTCACCGATGTCGCGGAGCCTGCGCATGCTTTGCAACGTACCCGCAATGCGCGGTGAACGCCGCCAAGCCGCGCTGAGAGTTTCAGTCGCGTTTCGCCGAGAGCGGAATCGCCGCTGCCGGCTTCTTCCCGGGACGAACGGGCGAATCCAGGGTCATGGGCAGCGGCTCGCACAGCGCTGCGTCGAGCACCTGGTCCATCCGCGCAACCGGCACGAATTTGAGCTTGCGCTTCTGCTCGCGCGGGATGTCATCCAGGTCGCGTAAGTTGGCTTCGGGCACGATCACGGTGTAGATCCCGCTGCGAAGTGCAGCGAGTGCCTTCTCGCGCACGCCCCCCACCGGCAGCACCCGCCCGCGGAGGGTGATTTCGCCGGTCATGGCGACGTCTCCGCGCAGCGCGATATTGGTCGCCACCGAGATCGCCGCGGCGGCAATCGCGATACCTGCCGAGGGGCCATCTTTCGGGATCGCACCCGCCGGCACGTGGAAGTGGACTTCGTTCTCATCGAGGACGGTGTTCCCCGGGGCCACCTGCCGCAGGTAGGAGCGCGCGAACCCCAGGGCCGTCTGTCCCGACTCCTTCATGATGTCACCGAGGTGGCCGGTGAGCACGAGGCCGCTTCCGGCTGCCACCGACGCTTCGAGGCACAAGAGTTCACCGCCGGCCTCGGTCCAGGCCAGGCCGTGGGCTACACCGACTTCGCTCTCGGTGGAAACGTCTTCCGAGAGGTAGAGCGGCGCGCCGAGATAGCGCTCGAGATTGCGACAGGTGATGTGCGCGGGGCTCGGGTCGCCCTCCGCGGCGCGCAGAGCGATCTTGCGACACGCCACCGCCAGTTGGCGTTCGAGCCCGCGCACTCCGGCTTCTCGCGTGTAGTCCGCGACCACGCGAGCGAGCGCGGAGTCGGACCACTCGAGCTGGCCTTCGACGAGGCCGTGCTCTTCACGCTGTCGCGGCGCCAGAAAGCGCTTCGCGATCTCGAGTTTTTCTTCGGCGGCGTAACCCGAAAGACGAATCAACTCCATGCGATCGCGCAGCGGCGCCGGAATCGTCTCGAGCACGTTCGCCGTGGCGATGAAGAGAACTTCCGAGAGATCGAAGGGCGTATTCAGGAAGTGATCGCTGAAGCTCGCGTTCTGCTCCGGGTCGAGTACTTCGAGCAGCGCCGCCGACGGGTCGCCGCGCAGATCCGATCCCATCTTGTCGATCTCGTCGAGGAGGATGACGGGGTTCTTCGTGCCCGCCTGCTTCAGTGCCTGCAAGATGCGGCCGGGCATCGCCCCGACGTAGGTTCGGCGGTGGCCTCGAATCTCCGCTTCGTCGCGAACCCCACCCAGCGAGATGCGGACAAATTCACGTTCCATCGACCGCGCAATCGAGCGGCCGAGTGAGGTCTTCCCGACGCCCGGAGGACCAAAGAAGCACAGGATCGGACCTCTGGAGTCACCACGCAGCTTCCGGACGCCGAGAAATTCGAGGAGCCGATTCTTGATCGACTCCAGATGAGCATGGTCGGCATCGAGGATCTTGCGCGCGTTGGCGAGATCGTGCCGATCTTCCGAGACCTTGGACCAGGGCAGATCGACCACCCAGTCGAGATAATTTCGAACCACCTGGGCTTCGGGGCTCTCGCTGTGCATCTTTTCGAGTCGCAGCAGCTGGCGCTGCGACTCCTCGCGGCAGGCCTGTGACGGGGCGACCTCGTCGATGCGCCTTCGGTACTCGGCGATCTCGTCCGCCGCACCATCCTCTTCCTCGAGTTCTTCCCGAATCGCCCGAAGTTGGTCGCGCAGGTCGGTATCGCGCTCTTCGCGCTTCTTCGACTTCGGAAGGGCCACGACGGCCTCGGCCTCGAAAGTGGTGCGATCAAGGGCGCGTTTCACCCAGGTTTCGACGCGCCGCAAGCGGGTCACGGGATCCACGGTCTCGAGCACGGCCTGGGCGTCCGCTACACCGAGCCCCAGGTTCGCCGCGATGGCGTAGCTGAGGCGATCGGGATCGTTCACCTGAACCACCGCGTCGAGGATTTCGGTCGGAAGTCCGAGCAGGGGCACCAGTTCTTCGATGCGTGAACGCAGCGAGCGCTTCAGGGTCTCGACCTCGGGAGACCATTCGCCTAGATCGACCGGGGCGGGGTATTCGACAAGGGCAAAAAGCCCGCCGTCGCCGACCGCCGGCGCCTGGATGTGAGCCGGGGCCAGACCCCGGAGCAGCCGTTGCGGTGTGCCGGTGGCGGTGCGCTCATCGCGGACCACGACGGCCAATGTTCCGAGGGAATACACGTCTTCGAGTCCGGAAACCGGCTTCGAAGGATCTCGCTGGGCAACCACCAGGATCCGCTGCCCCTCGGCCAAGCGGGGGTCGTCGGCAGCCGCGCCCGCGACGCAGAGCGGAACGATCGTATGCGGAAAGACCACGTAGTCCCGCAGCGGGAGGACCGGCAGCTGACGGGGCCAATCGGTGGCAGGCGTTGCGTTCTTCATACCCCCTCTTCGACTCACGGCCCGGAAGACTTGAGGCAGCCAGAACGCGGTAAAACCCCCGCATTTCCCTTCAACTATTTGATTTTATTGGTTTTTAGTCCAGTGAGACAAAGCGCCGGGAGCGCACACCAATCAAGAAGGGGCGCTTCTGCGCGTTTCCGTCGGGCTCGAAGCGGAGCACGCCCGAAGCGCCCCCGTAGACCCCGGTCTCCCGGAGTCCCGCCGAAAGCGCCGCCCGCGAATCGCGCCCGGCGCGGAGCTGCAGCATCACCAGGCGCGTGGCGTCGTAGGCTTCGGCCGCGAAGGCGTCCGGGTCGCGTTTAAAGAGTGCGCGGTAGCCCTCCGAGAAGTTCGCCACGAAGGCAAAGCGACTGTTCGGATCGAAGCGGCTGGCGATCACCGCGTCGCTCACGTGACGGCGCGCAATCTCGATCAACTCGGGATGGTGCCAGCCCGACGGGCCGAGGAGCTGCACGTTCTCGATCTCGTGGAAGGTCAGCTGCGGTGCCAGCAATGCGATTTTATCGGACGCGTCCGGAATGAAGAGCGCGTCGAAGTCGACGATCGGCGGCAGCGGGTCCTTCTCGGGGCCGAGCAGGGTCGGCGCCAGTTCGCGAACGACGATGCCGTCTTCCGCGGGCAATCGCCTGGCGCGACGCAGCAGGGCCGAGCGTTCCTTAAGGGTGAACTTCTCGTCGGCGGTGAGCAGCGAAAAGCCGATCAGCGATTGGATCGCTTCCTTGAAATCGCTGGCCTCGGGATCGTAGCTGGCGACGCCCACGACAAAGCTGCCGTGCGCCTCGACGCGGCGCCAGAAGCGCTCGCGCATTCCCCGACCGTAGGCATCCTCCGGGTAGAGAATCGCGAAGCGCCTGGCGCCCTCGCGGATGGCGTATTGCACCAGTGCCTCGACCTCATCGTCGGGAGTGGTCTTCAGGCGAAACACGTCCGGACGCTCCGCGGTGACCTTTGGACGCGCCGAGAGTGTCAACAGGGGGATCGCTTCTTCGCTGGCCACGACGGCAGCCGCTTCCGCGGCCGCCGATCGCAGGGGGCCGAGAATCGCCCTGATCTCGGGGTCCGCGGCCAATGCGCGCACGGCGGCCGCGGCGCGCGCGGGTTCGCCGCCGCTGTCGCGCACCTCGAGTCGAATGCCGGGCGCGCGCACCGCAAGAGGGCCCGGCTCTTCCCCCCAGGCTGCGCCCCGCGAAACAGGGCTGCCGGACGACGCGCTGCTGCTGCCGGGGAACGCGGGCTCGAAGATCCCCGCCGCCAGCAGGATGCCCTCGAGGCTCGCCTCACCGTACTCGGCGAACGGCCCCGAAAGGGGCAGGACGACACCGAGTTTGCCACTCGCTCCCGCCACCTTGGGCAGCGGCCACGCGGCGACTTCGGCAAAGCCCGGGAGCGCTTCCCCCGCAAAGCCGAGAGCACCGGGCGACGCCACCACCGCCCGGAGAGTCGCGAGTCGCGTCGCATAGCGCCCGGGTAGAGGCCCTGCGGCCGCGCGTGCCAGCGCTTCTTCGGCCGCTTCGCGATCGCCCGCGACGAGCGCACGCGCCGCCTGTTCGAGAGCGACCCGTGCCGCCACGGAGCCGGGCGGCAGTTCGAGGGCGGCACGCGCGAGCGTCTCGGGGTCGGCGCTGGCCAACGCGCGATCGATCTTTGGATCGGCGGACGAAATTTCGGCCGAGTCGCCGTCTTGAAGGCTGCGCCAGCGCTCGAGCCAAAGAAGGCGCGCGAGGGGGTCTTGGGTTATGCGCGCCTGCAGCCGCGTGGCCCGAACCTGTTCTCCGGGCGCGAGCCGCGACACCCGCAGACCCGAGAGGGCTTCTCGCGCTCCGGCTGCGTCCCCGCCGGCGAGCCGCGCCTCCGCACGCTCGAGGCGACCGCTGTCCGCGGACCGGCTTCGCGGGTGCTCGCGGATCAACCGGCCGAGCCAGCGATCGGCGTCCGTGGCGTCGGACTGGAGGCGCGCCAGGCGCGCGAGTTTCAAGCTGGCGCGGGGCGCGAACCGCGACTTCGGATGGTCGCGCACGAAGGCGTTGAGACGGAGCCGGGCGCGGCCCGGATCGCCGGGCAGCGGCTCGAGTGCGGAGAGGTAGGCGGCGCGGGCGGCGGGATCGGCCTCTGGTGCGCGTACCGGACGGTCACCGGTGAGCGACGCACACGCCACGAGAGCGAGTGCAAGCAGCGCGATTCCGAGCTTTGCCTTCACGTTTCTCCCGGAGCCTCAGTCGAAAAAGTCGCGGAGCTTGTCCAGGAAACTGTTGTGTTCGGGCGAGACCTCGGTCCCGGTCTCTTCGGCGAATTCCTCGAGGAGTTGGCGTTGCCTGGGGTTCAGCTTCGTCGGAACCTCTACGAAGATCCGAACGAAGAGGTCGCCGCGCGTGCGCTCGAGGTGCGCGGGATCCATGCGCGGGCGCAGCGGGGGGACGCCCTTGCCACGCAGCCGCAGCATCTTTCCCGATTGCGTGCCCTCGGGAACGCGGATACTGACCCGCCCCTCCAGCGTGGGGACATCGACGTCGGCACCGAGGGCCGCCTGGGCGAAGGGAATCGGAACGTCGCAGTGGAGATCGGTGCCTTCGCGTTCGAAAAGAGGATGCGGGCGCACGTGGAGCACCACGTAGAGGTCGCCGGGAGGACCGCCGGCGATCCCGGCCTCGCCCTCCCCCGAAAGCCGCAGGCGCGCGCCGTGCTCGACGCCGGCGGGAACCTTCACCTGCAGCGATTGTTGGCCTTCGACCCGACCGCGGCCACGACAGCCGGGACAGGGATCGCGAACGATTTCTCCCGACCCACTGCAGGCATCGCAGGCCCGGTTCACCCGGAAGAAACCCTGCTGGAAAGTCTGTTGGCCGCTGCCGCCACACACGCCGCAGGTTTCGGGTCGCGCCCCGTCCCGGGTTCCGATTCCCGAGCAGCGGTCGCAGGGGCGCATCTTCGGAATCTCGATGTTCGACTCGAGGCCGGTGCAGACCTGCTCGAGGGTGATCTCGAGGTTGTATCGGAGGTCGGCACCGCGCTGGCCTCGACCCGCCCGGCGCCCGCGGCCCCCGCCGCCGAAGACGTCGCCAAAGAGATCGTTGAAGATGTCGGAGAAGCCGCCCATGTCGCCGAAATCGGAGTGGCCGCCGGCGGCGCCGCCCACCCCGGCAAAACCGAGGCGGTCGTATCGCGCACGTTTCTCGGCGTCCGAGAGCACCGCGTAGGCCTCGGAGGCCTCCTTGAAACGCTCCTCGGCCTCGGCATCGTCGGGGTTTCGGTCGGGGTGATTTGCGAGGGCGAGCTTGCGATAGGCCTTCTTCAGGGTCGGTCCGTCGACACTCCGGCCAACGCCCAGAACCTCGTAATAGTCACGCTTCGACACGCTCGCGCCCCGCCTCTACCCGCGGGAACCGCCCCGCGACGCGGGGAGTCTAGGCACCGCAGCGCCAAGAACAAGCCAGGGACGAATCGGGACGGAAGTCAGGGCGGGAGTCGGGGACGTTGTTGCTTTGTTGCCTTCTCGTCCCCGGGGAATCAGGGACGTTGTTGCTTTGTTGCCTTCCCGGC
>CAJXIC010000087.1 GCA_913054385.1 uncultured Pseudomonadota bacterium | reverse complement strand
GGCGAATCTCTCGGTGGTCGACGCAATCTCCCAAAATCGGCCTCGGGTCGACCCGAAGACCGTCCTCGGCCGCGGAAAACTCCAAGACCTGGTGATTCGCGCCTTTCAGAGCGACGTCGACCTGGTGATTTTCGACCAGGACCTGAATCCGACCCAGGCGCGCAACCTCGCGGACCGGATGGAACTACGGGTGATCGACCGGACCCAGTTGATCCTCGACATCTTCGCCCAGCGCGCCCGTTCCCGGGACGGAAAACTCCAGGTCGAGCTGGCCCAACTGAAGTACCGCCTTCCCCATCTCGCCCAGCGCAGCGACCTCTCGCTGTCGAGGCTGGCCGGGGGCATCGGGGGCCGCGGCCCGGGCGAAACACGCCTCGAAGTCGACCGGCGAAAAGTGCGTTCTCGCATCACCCGGCTCGAGTCCGAACTCAAGAAGCTCGGAACCCAGCGAGCCAATCGCCGACGCCGCCGCAGCCGGCGCAACGTCCCGGTGCTCTCGATCGTCGGTTACACCAACGCCGGCAAGAGCACCCTCTTGCGCTCGCTCACACGAGCCGACGTGCACATCGAGGACAAGATGTTCGCCACCCTCGACCCGGTGTCGCGCCGGCTTCGCTTCCCGCGCGAGCGCGAGGTGTTGATCACCGACACGGTCGGGTTCATCCGCGACCTGCCGCCCGATCTGGTGTCGGCCTTCGAGGCGACACTCGAGGAACTGCGCGATTCGACTGCGCTACTCCACGTCGTCGATGCCGCAGCGCCGGACTTCGAGCGCCACATCGAAGCCGTCCACAAGGTGCTCGACGGCATCGGCCTCTCCCAGACACCGGAATTGCTGGTCTTCAACCAGATCGACCGGCTTCCTCCGGGGGAGGGCGAGGCACTGGCGAAGCGCTACGGAGGGGTGGCAGTGTCTGCGCTCAAGAAAAAGGGACTGCGCGAATTGCTTCTGCGAGCCGAAGACCTGCTCTGGCAGGAGGGCGTCTCTCCCGAGACCTTTGCCCGGATCGCGGGAATCAGCAACGAGGGGGGAACCGATGACAGCGCTTGGAACGACGATGCGAGCCACTCGAAGCCGGGTCGTGGGAACCGGGATGTACGTCCCGGAGAACGTCGTCACGAACGATGACCTGGCGAAGCAGATCGACACCAGTGACGAATGGATCGTGAAGCGGAGCGGAATCCGCGAACGCCGCTGGGTCGTAGAAGGCCAGACCCCCGTCGACCTGGCCGAGGCGGCTTCGCGCGAAGCGCTGGCAGACGCCGGCCTCGAAGCCTCCGATATCGACTGCATCCTGCTCTCGACGCTCTCCCCGCAACACGATTTCCCCGGAACCTCCTTCTTCCTCCACGGTCGCCTCGGTGTCGCCGAGATCCCCTGCATCGATCTGCGCGCCCAGTGCAGCGGCTTCCTCTACGCCCTCGATTTCGCCGACGCGCTGATCGTTTCGGGAAGACACCGGCGCATCCTCGTCGTGGGCTGCGAAGTCCACTCGACGGGGCTCGAAATCTCCGACCGTGGCCGCGACGTCACGGTGCTCTTTGGCGACGGTGCCGGTGCGGTGATACTCGAAGCCAACGACGCACCGGAGGATCCGTCGGGCCTCCTCGAGATCCGCCTGCATGCCGAGGGCCGTCACGCGAAGCGGCTCTGGGTCGACGCACCGGGTTCTGCGAACGGTCCCGCCCGGCTGACGCACGAAATGATCGACGAGGGGCGCATCTACCCCATCATGGATGGCCGCTTCGTCTTCAAGCACGCGGTCACCCGGATGCCCGAAGTGCTACGCGAGACCCTCGACGCCGCCAGCTTGAAACTCGAAGACGTCGACCTCTTCCTCTTCCACCAGGCCAACCTGCGGATCAACGAATACGTGGCGCAGCAACTCGAGATCCCCGCCGACAAGGTCTTCAACAACATCGAGCGCTACGGCAACTGCTCCGCCGCGGCGATCCCGATGCTGCTGGCCGAGGCGAAGCGCGAGGGGCGTCTCAAGAAGGGCGATCTCGTCTCGATGACCGCCTTCGGCTCCGGCTTTACCTGGGCCAGCGCCCTGTTGCGCTTCTAGGCCGCACGGCACCCGGCGCGGCCCCCCGGCGAATCGCCTCCCACGGCGCCGCGGGCGACCAGACCCTGCCGCAGCGCGTCGGATCGCCTCCACCGCACGGCGGTTCAATTACGCCGCGTCGCGTCGTAGTTATCGAACTAAATTCATAACACTACGGTTTTATTGTAGTTTTACTCTATTGCCACGCTGACGCATCGTGTTATAATGCACCGCGTCATCAGCTCTAACAGCTCTCGCGGGCAAAGAGCCCGCGGCCTGGTCCCCGGACCAGATCAATAGAAAACGAAGGAGATCCAACATGGCAGCAGAAACGAATCCCGTCGGCGACGCCATCGATCGCGTCGAGGAGGCCCTCCGCTCCGCCTCGGACGAATTCGACCGACTCAAGGGCAAGGCCGAGAAGCGCTTCTCGTCCTTCGAGAAGGAAGCGCAGAAGCGCCTCGAGCAATTCCGAAGCGACTTCGTGGATACCGATTTTGGCAAGCGCGCCGAATCCCTGCGCGCCGAGGCGACCAGCAAGGCCGAGGCCGGGATCGAAACGATCCTCGGCAGCATCGGGGTGGCTTCGTCCAAGGAAGCCGAGAAGCTCGACCGCAAGCTGAGCCGCATCAGCCGGCGCCTCAAGAAGCTCGAAGTCGAGAAGGTCGACTCTCCGCAGCTCTAGAGCGAGAGGACGTCGCGGGTTCGCCAGGGAACCTGCACCTCAACCCGGAACGAGAAGCCCGCAGGCCCCCAAACCTGCGGGCTTCTCTCGCTTTTCGGCTAGCTTTCCCCGGCGCCGCCCGCTCCCTCGAGCGCGCCGCACCGGGGGTTTCTTGGCCGCGACTGATTTCCTGAAACTCGACACCACCCACTTCGACGCCGAGGAAATCCTCGTTCGGGATTCCGTGGCTGCGTGGGTGTCGAAGGAGTTCATGCCCCGGCTGCAGGAGCACGTGCGTCAGGACGGCTCCTTCCCCATGGAACTCGTCCCCCAGATGGCCGAACTCGGCATGTTCGGAGCCAACCTCGAGGGCTACGGCTGCGCGGGGATGAACAACGTGGCCTACGGACTGTTGATGCAGGAACTCGAGCGCGGCGATTCCGGGCTCCGCTCCTTCGCCTCGGTGCAGGGCTCGCTGTGCATGTATCCGATCCACGCCTACGGCTCCGAAGAGCAGAAGCAACGCTGGCTCCCGGGGATGGCTGCGGGCGAATTGATTGGCTGCTTCGGCCTCACCGAACCCGATTTCGGCTCATTCGTCACCGGGATGCGGGCGCGCGCCGAGCGCAAGGGCGACCACTGGGTCCTCAACGGGACCAAGCGCTGGATCACCAACGGGTCGATCGCGCATCTCGCCATCATCTGGGCAACGACCGAGGAAGGCGTCCGGGGCTTCGTCGTGGAAACCGACAGCGACGGCTTCGAGAGTCGCGATATCAAGGGAAAATTCTCGCTGCGCGCATCGGTCACCTCCGAACTCTTCCTACAGGACGTCAAAGTCCCCGAAGCCAACCGCCTCCCCGATGCCGCCGGCTTCCGGGGACCGCTCTCGTGCCTGACCCAGGCCCGTTACGGGATTTCCTGGGGCGCCCTCGGCGCAGCCATGGCGTGTTACGAAGAAGCGCTCGACTACGCGAAGGAGCGCGAGGTGCAGGGCGGGCCGCTGGCGACGAAACAGTTGGTGCAAGAAAAACTGGTCTTCATGCTCACCGAGATCACCAAGGGGCAGCTGCTATCGCTCCAACTCGGGCGCCTCAAGGACCGTGGCGAGATGCATCCGACGATGGTGTCAATGGCAAAGCGCAACAACGTCGACATCGCGCTGCGGATCGCGCGCGAGGCCCGGGACATCCTCGGCGCCAACGGCATCGTCGACGACTACCAGGCGATGCGCCACATGCTGAACCTCGAAACGGTGCGAACCTACGAGGGCACCCACGACATCCACACGCTGATCATCGGAGAGCACATCACGGGGATGCGAGCCCTGTAGCGATACGATCTTGAGCACCCTACTCGGTCTCATCTTTTTTCTCTCGGGCGCTTCGGCACTACTCTTCGAAACGCTGTGGTTCTTCCAGACGGGGCTGGCGCTCGGCAATTCGATCTGGGCTTCGAGCCTGGTGCTGGCCAGCTTCATGGCAGGGCTGGCCCTCGGCAACGGAATCGCCAGTCGCTTCGGCCATTGGATCCGGCGCCCGGTCGCGGTCTACGCCGGGCTCGAGGTGGTGATCGGCGTTTCGGGGGCCGGGCTCGTTTTCTTGCTGCCAGAGTTGACCCCGCTGCTCGCCCCGATCCTCGGTCCACTCGTCGACGAGCCGACCCTGCTCAATTCGCTGCGGCTCGGGATCGGATTCCTCTTGATGCTGGTTCCCGCCACCGCGATGGGCGTCACCCTGCCGATCCTGGTGGCCGCGGTCTATGGCCGGGACCAGCGCTTCGGCCACGTCCTCGGGCGGCTCTACGGCTGGAACACGCTGGGTGCGGTGGCGGGGGCCCTGTTGGGCGATGCCCTCCTGATCGGATGGTTCGGGATCGAAGGCTCTGCGCTCTTCGCCGCCGCGCTGAACGGGCTGGTCGCCGTGCTGGCGCTCTTCCTGTCGCCGCACCTTGGCGCCAGCCCCATCGAGAACGTCACCCCCTGGCGAAGGCGCATCTCGCGTCGAGGCTGGGCCCTGCTCGGCGCGGCCTTTCTCGCCGGGGGAGGGCTGCTGGCCCTCGAAGTGATCTGGTTCCGCTTCCTGCTGTTCTTCATTCCTGGCACGAGTTTCACCTTCGCGGTGATGCTCGCGGTCGTGCTCGCCGGGATCGGGCTCGGTGGCTTTGCCGGTTCGGCCCTGCTTTCACGTTGGCCCGAGGCGTTCCGGTTCTCGGGGACCGTCGCGCTACTCGCGGGTGGCCTTGCGATCTGGCTCTACACCGGATTCGAGATCTTCCTGCCGGAGTCGGGGCGCATGCTGAAATCCGGCTTCGGGAACATCCTCAGCCTGGCGCTTCCGCTGATGCTTCCCGTGGCCCTGTGTTCCGGCGCACTCTTTCCGTGGCTCGGCGAGGCCCTCCACCGCGAAATCGGGGGAGAAACGCGGTCCGCGGGCCTCCTCACCCTTGCCAATACAACCGGCGCCGCCATCGGTTCGCTGCTGGGCGGCTTCGTGCTGCTCCCCACCATCGGGGTCGAGGCTTCGCTGCTGGTTCTGGCGGGCGGGTACATCGGGACCGCCGCGCTGGCCTTCGCAGGCGGAGTGCGCCCACAAAAGCGCCTGGCGCGGTGGAGCACCGCGGCCCTCGGCGCGGCGCTGCTTGCCAGCCTGGCCCTGTTTCCGCTGGGCCAGGCCCAGGATCGTTTCCTCGCCCGCGCGCTATCCGACTACGTCCCCCCCGAAAAAGTCATCTCGGTGCGCGAGGGCCTCACCGAAACCCTCGTCCACACCCGCCAGGAACTCTTCGGCGAAGCGCTCCACTACCGCCTGATCACCAACGGACACTCGATGTCGGCGACTTCGCTCGGTTCGCATCGCTACATGAAGCTCTTCGTCTATCTGCCCGTAGCGGTACACAAAGCGCCTCGTACTGCGCTGCTGATCAGCTTCGGCGTGGGCGGAACCGCGCGCGCTCTTGCGGATACCGACGAACTCGAGAGCATCGACATCGTAGACATCTCGCGGGATATCCTCGAGCTTTCGAGACTGGTGGCCTGGGATGCAAGCGAATCCACCGGGCGAGGGCGGACCCAATCGCCGCTCGACGATCCCCGCACCCAGGTCCATATCGAGGATGGCCGATTTTTTCTGCAGACCACCGACCGGCACTTCGACATCATCACCGGCGAGCCGCCGCCGCCGAAGCTTGCCGGAATCGTCAATCTCTACACCCGCGAATACTTCGAATTGATCCGAGAGCGTCTCGCGCCCGGCGGTGTCACCAGCTACTGGGTCCCCGTGCACTCGCTCCTGATCGACGACACCAAATCGATCCTCCGCGCCTTCTGCGATGTGTTCGCGGATTGCACGCTGTGGACCGGATCTGGAAGGGATTGGGTGCTGCTCGGTACCAAGGAGGGTCGGTCGAAGGTCGACCGCGAACGCTTCGGACTCCAGTGGAGGAAGCCCTCCGTGGCGCGCGAATTGCGGGCGGTGGGCTTCGAAGAGCCGGGGCAGATCGGTGCTCTCTTTCTCGCCGATCACGACCAGATCGCCGCGATGACCGCCGACGTGCTGCCCCTCGTCGACGACTTTCCGAAGCGCCTCTCGAACCGGGTCGGCGGAAGCAGCTACGAGGCCTGGATGAACCCAGTGAATACCCGGAAGCGCTTCATCCAGAGCCGCGTTCTGCGCGAGAGTTGGCCGCCGGAACTGATCGCCGAGAGCCTCCCCTATTTCGACCAGCAGGACGAGATCAATCGCATTTTCGGCTACAAGGGCGGCACCAAACGGCCGGGTGTCCAGGGGAACTGGCTCCCGCGAATTCACGACCTCCTCACCGAAACCACGCTGCGCACCTTGCCCCTCTGGTTGATGGACAGCAGCGTCGACATCCAGCGCCTGGCCCGAATTGCCGCGCGCAAGGGCAGCACAACCGGCCCGGTGCACTACCACCTGGGCGCCGGTGCCTTCGTCACCGGAAACTGGCGCGAGGCCTCTCGCCACTTCGGTCGCACGCTGGCACTCCAAGCCGACCCCAATGTGCTCCCGTATCACACCTACGCTCTGTGCCGCGCGGGTTTCTCGGAACGCGGGCTTCGCCAACTCGCGGCCGTGCGCGCAGAGGCGGAATTTTCGGAAAATGCCGCACTCCTCTCGCTTCTCGAGAACATCTGCACGACTCCCTGATCCGAAACGAGACGCCAGCCGACGAAGGGGTTGACTCGAAGGGAGGCACGACCGCTACAGTCGCCGGATGGGCTTCGAGATCGATTCGCGCGTGCTCGAGCGCCTCGAGTGGCCCCAGGTCCAGGAGCGCCTGCATGGCCACTGCAGGCTGTCGCGCACCCGGCGCTGGGCCGAGACGCTCTCCGCATCGCAGCCTGCGGGCGACGATGCGAACGCGGCCACCGGCTCGCTCTTCGAGTCGGATCCCGAGCGCGTCCGGGGGCGGCTCGCAGAAACCCGGGAAGCGCGCCAGTTGCTCGACGCAGACTTCCTCCCCCCCTTCGGACACCCCCCGGATGTCGGCCCGGCTCTCGAACGCGCACGGCGCGGCGGAAGCCTCTCGGGCAGCGAGTTGCGCGGCATCCACTCGAACCTCGCCTGTCTTCTTGAGATGGGCCGCTACCTCGATCGCCACAGCGAGACGATCCCGAACCTGCGGGAGGCCGTCGGCGAGTTCGCGGTCGACGCCCACCTCGCACGCGAGATCGAGACCTGCATCGACCCGTCCGGGGAAGTCAGCGATCGAGCCTCTCCCGAAATTGCGCGCAGCCGCAGGGAAGCCGCGAAGCTCGCCACTTCGATCCAGAAAAAACTCGGTAGCACCCTGCGCGATCCGAAGGTCGCGCCGCACCTCACCGAT
>CAJXIC010000086.1 GCA_913054385.1 uncultured Pseudomonadota bacterium | reverse complement strand
CGTGAAACAGAACTCCGCCTCGGGGAGTCGCGGAATCAGCGCCTCGGGCTGGGGGGTGAGTTCGAGCAGGAGTCCGCGCGCACTCGCCGGCGCCTCGCACACAACCGCCAGCTGCGCCTCGAGCGATAGCTGGGCCAACGCAGTAGTGGCGGCCTTGCGGTCCTTGCGAGCCAGGGCGAGGACATTGCGGGCCTCGGCAGAAAGAGCGCTCCGGGCGTCCATGCGGTGGCAAACCCTAGCAGAACAAGTGGTTCGCGTAGGACCCACGCCCCGGGTGTCCGCTAGCCTCCCTCTCGTGCCGAGGCTCGACGAGATCCGCTCGCGGTTGGCCGCACACTCACCGCGGGTAGTTTCGCGCGAGGGGATGGCCCGGGCCGCGGTGGCCATTCTTCTGCGCGGCCCCGAAGCAGCGCCCTCGATCCTGTTCATCGAGCGCGCACAGCGAAAGGGAGACCTCTGGTCCGGGCAGATGGCCTTCCCGGGCGGTCGCTTCGATGCGTCGGATCGCGATGAGCGCGAGACCGCGGAGCGCGAGACCGCCGAAGAAGTGGGACTCGACCTCTCTGTCGCCGAGCGGCTTGGCCAGATCGACGACCTGAGCGGACGACCGACCAGTCCTTCGGGCGGTCTCGTTGTCTCCGCGCATGTATACGCGGCGACCGAGCCCCAGGAGCTGGTGCCGAATGCGGAGGTCGCCGACGTCTTCTGGTTTCCGGTGGCATCGCTCCTCGAGCCCGAACGCCAGGTCGTCTATCGCCACCCGGCGATGGCGTCGACGGATTTCCCCGGGCTGCGGGTCGGTGATCCCGAGCGTCACATCGTGTGGGGGCTCACCCACCGCTTCCTCGAAATCTTCCTGGAAACGATTGGTCATCCGCTTCCGGAGCGCAGCGCCTAGTCCTTCGAAGCGAACCCGGCACAATGCGTGACCGGAAGGCTCGGGTAGCGCGGGAAGGCCGGATCCGCGTCGGCGCGTTCGCAGCGCCAGAAAGCGCTGCCGCGAGCACTCTCCTTCACGCTTGCGAAGCGACAACCGGCGCAGAGCCCCACCCCTCTTCTCGGAGAAGCCTGCGCGCCGCAAACGTCCTTCTCGATGCCCATCCGGCGAGAGTCTACACTCGGCTCGTATGGAAACCCGAAACCGGATACTGGAGCGCGTCGAACGCCTGTTGCCGATGTTCGAGGATCTGCTGCGCGGGCTCGTGGGCGCCGCGCCGGAGCCGGGTTTTTTTGATCGCGCGCTCGCCTTTCGATGGGATCGGCAACGTGGGCCCGGGCGCTTCGAAGCCATCGAGAACCCCGCCCCCTTTGAACTCGACGATCTACTAGGGGTGGACGAGGCCATCGCCCCGCTGGTTGCCAACACCGAACAGTTCCTGGCCGGTCATCCCTACAACCATGTGCTGCTCTACGGAGAACGCGGAACCGGGAAGTCGTCGGCGCTGCGGGGATTGCTCACGCGCTACGGGGATCGGGGGCTTCGAGTCGTCGAGATCCTGAAGGAAGACCTTGCGGAACTCCCCCGGGTGCTCGCCGCCCTGGCAAGGGCCCGCGAGCAGCGCTTTATCGTCTTCTGTGACGATCTTTCTTTTGGCGCGGGCGAAAGCGGATTCCGGGAGGTCAAGGCGGCCATCGACGGTCGGCTGGAAGCCCCGCCGTCGAATGTCTGCCTGCTGGCCACCAGCAATAGACGCCACCTGCTTCCCGAGAGCATGGAGGAGAACCGCGAGGCACGGATCGATGAAGCCGGCGAGTTGCACCTCGGCGAAGCCAGCGAGGAGAAACTCGCTCTCTCCGATCGCTTCGGTCTGGTGCTCGGCTTCCACGGTTTTGACCAGGCGACCTACCTCGCGATCGTTCAACACTATCTCGAGCGGGCGGAAGTGGATCTCGCCCCGGACGATGTGCGGGAGGAGGCTCTCGCCTGGGCGCTGCGGCGCGCGAGCCGGTCTGGGCGCACGGCCC
The DNA here is from genome assembly GCA_913054385.1 of uncultured Pseudomonadota bacterium. GTDB lineage: Bacteria > Myxococcota_A > UBA9160 > UBA9160 > UBA4427 > JAYGCV01. Next base: position 5,613 of record CAJXIC010000086.1, on the reverse strand, counting down.
GGCAGTTCGTTACCGACCTCGTGGGCCGCCATCAACTGGCGCTGGATCGGGCTCAGGAAGGCCCGGGAACGGGTTCCGGGGCGTAACGCTCCTGCATGTCTGCGGGCGTCTGGTCCATGATGCAGTCCCAGGCCCGCTTCGCGATGCATTGGTGGAGGGCGTAGGAATCGCTGTCCTCCGCGGACAGCGCCGCACAGGAGCGCTTCGCACCCTCCCGGCAGATCAGCTCGCGGGTCCGCTCGGCGGTGTTGCGGGTGGGAGAGGAGGAATGGCAACTCGCCGCGAGCAGCAGCGCGAGGATCGCGAACCCGACACGCACCCTAGAGAACGCCGAGTTCGGTGCCGGCCTTCGAGAGGGCGTCGAGTGCGCGGTCGAGGTGCTCGCGTGTGTGCGTGGCCATGTACGAGGTCCGGATCATCGCGCGACCTTTGGGAACCGCCGGCGTGATCACGGGGTTCACGAACACGCCGAGTTCCTGGAGGCGGATGGCCATGCGGAAGGCCGTGACGTCCTCGCCGACTACCAGCGGGATCACCGGAGAATCGGAGTCGCCGGTGTCGTAGCCGAGAGCATCCAGCTCGCGCTTCATGTAGGCCGTGTTTTCCCACAGCCGTTTGCGGCGTTCGGGCTCCCTCTGGACGATCTCGAGGGCCTTCATCGCGGCGCCCACGCTCGCCGGAGGTGGCGCCGCAGAGAAGATCTGGCTGCGGGCGTGGTGACGGATGAAGTCGATCACCGCTTCGTCGCCGGCGATGTAGCCGCCAATCGCCGCAAGCGATTTCGAGAAGGTCCCCATCACCAGATCGACATCGTGTTCGACACCGAAATGTTCTGCGGTGCCTCGACCGTTGGCGCCGAGTACGCCGATCCCGTGGGCATCGTCGACCATCAGCCGCGCGTCGTAACTTTTTTTGAGGGTCACGAGCCCGGGGAGGTCGGCAATGTCGCCCTCCATCGAGAACACGCCATCCACGATGATCATTTTTCCGTTTTCGCTAGGAGCGCGTTCCAGCTTCCCCTCGAGATCCACAAGGTCGTTGTGGCGGTACTTCAGCGTCTTTCCGAAGCCGAGGCGGGCCCCGTCGATGATGCAGGCGTGATCGAGGCTGTCGAGGAAGGCGATGTCGTGCCGTCCGAGCAGGCAGGAGAGGACACCGAGGTTGACCTGGTAGCCGGTCGAGAACGAAAGCACGGCCTCGGTCTGCATGAAGGCAGCGAGGCGTTCTTCGAGTTCGACATGGATGTCGAGGGTGCCGTTCAGCAGGCGCGACCCCGCGCAGCCGGTCCCGTAGTGCTCGAGCGCCCGGGCGGCGGCCTGCTTGACTTCGGGGTGATCGGTGAGGCCCAGGTAGTTGTTCGAGCCGAGCATCACGACCTTCTGGCCGGCGAGGGTCACTACGGGGCTCTGCGCCGATTCGATCGGACGGTAGTAGGCGTAGAGATTCTCCCGTCGCAGTTCGCGCGAGAGCGTGAAATCAGTGCATTTCTGAAAAACGTCCAACGAATCCCCTTCAGAGGGAAGCCCGCGCCGCATCGGGCTGCGACGGATCCGGACTCTTTCTCCCTGGCTGCGGCAGCGAACGCGTGGCTGCCATCACGCTTGTCTCGGTTTTCCGAGAGGGGGGTCCGGGGGGATGAGTGACCCGCGACTAACGGGGCGCCCCAATTTACTACAGCCGCCCGCCGCCCGGAAGAAGCTGCCGGTCTTCTGCACCCTCGGGGACAATTTTGTTCTGAAACGGCCTTTATTTCGCCGAGAGCATTCTCTTTGCAGACTTGGCCGGGCCGAGCGCGCATCGGTAGACTCGCTCGCGGTTTGTCCGGAGGATCTGACCCACCGATGCAGCGCCCCCCGCGAAAGCTATTGCTAGCGGCTCTGCTGGCTTTGGCCCTGGCCGACGGCGGGCTGGCGCCTCGAATCGCCCACGGTTTCGAGACCGACGGCCCGGCCAGCCGGGTGCCGGATCCGCTGTTTGACGAAGACTGGGACGACCAGGCCGCGCTCAAGGTTTCCGACCCCCTCGAGGAGACCAACCGACGCGTGCTGGGGATGAACCAGCAGGTGGACCGCTACGTCTTCGATCCCATCACCCGAGGCTACCGAAGGGTCGTGCCGAGGCCGGTGCGCAAGGGCTTCCGCAACTTCATGTCGAATCTCGGTGCGGCGTCGGTCTTCGCAAACGACGTGCTCCAACTCGAATGGGAGGATGCAAGCATCACGCTGACGCGGCTGATCCTGAACTCGACCGTCGGGCTCGGTGGCCTCTTCGATGTGGCGAAGGATATCGGTTTCGAGCGCCACACTTCGGATTTCGGCCAGACGCTGGCGCTGGCCGAGGTGCCCAGCGGTCCCTTCGTGATGGTTCCGCTCTTCGGGCCGACCACGGTGCGCGATGGCTTCGGGGCAGCCGTCGATCTCGGCATGAACCCGGCCACCTACATCATTGGGCCCTTCGCCTTGATCTACTACGGCGGCGGGATGGGTCTCGCCTTGCGCGACGAGCACTTCGAGAAGGTGAAGGCGCTCGAGGAATCTTCCCTCGACTACTACTCGACGCTTCGCAGTGCCTGGTGGCAGAACCGCGAATCCGAGGTCTGGGATCGGCGAGAAGGTCGCCGCGCGGGGAGCGACTTCGGTCCCTGAAGGTTCAGGTCGGGATGCTCGCTGCACCGTGCGGACGAAGTCGCGGCGGGCTAGTGGACCGCTGAGAGCTCGGCGACGCGACGGTCGACGCTTTCGACGAGGCTCTGGAAGCCGTCCCGCTTGATCAGCGAGGAGTATTCCGCGCGGCGCAGGGCGAGTTCGCTGACCGTTCCGTTCAGGTAGACGTCGATGATGCGCCAGCCGGCGGGTGTTTCTCGCAGCCTGTAGTTGAGGGCGATGATCTCGTCCTCCTCGGGGTTGTGGAGCTGTGTGCGGACGATGAGAGTGTCGTGGGAGGACGGCTCCACGCCATTGGTCTCGAAGGACTGCCCGGAAAATCCGGTGAAGCGGCCGGCGTAGTTCGCGGCGGTCAGGCGCTCGAAGCTCGCGAGCCAGTGCGTCCGTTCGGCGGGTGTGAATTTTTTCCAGGTTCGCCCGACTGCCTTCTGCGCCATGAAGGCGAGATCGAAGGAGCGCCCCAGGGCTGTGCCGAGCTTTTCGAAGCGCCCCGAATAGCCCAGCGTCTCCGAATTCTTCATGGTGTCGAGCATCGAAGCGTGCAGTGCCTCGACCACCGGGATCGCCGGATGTGGCTTCGCAGCGGTGGTCTGCGCGACGACCGAAGCGGCCTGCAGGCCGATCGCGATCGCGACAATGCAGGTGGGAATCGTCGATGCGCGCACGACGGGTTCCTCGGGCCTTCGAAAGTGACGGCGGTTGCGGGAGGCGTCGCGCGAGGGGACAGCGAAAGGCGACGAACTGGTCAGCGCGATGCTAGCGAAAGCCGGTGCGGCTCCTGCTTTACAGAGCCCCACGGGGGGCTAGCGATCTCCTACGGCGAAGTCGAGGACGGCATCGCGAAAGCCTTCGGGGTTGTCGGTCATCACCGAGTGGCCCGCTTGGGGGATCACGGCGAGTTGGCCCTTTGCGAGCACGTCGTCCGCCATGCGGTCGGCTACTTCGGCTCCGAGGATGTCCGAAGCCGCTCCGCGCACCACGAGTGTGGGGCATGGGATTTTGCCGAGGGCTTCCCACAGGGCCGCGCTGTTGCGTTCTTCGCGCGCCGCGCGTTCCACCGCCGAGGGCATCCCCCCCACCGCCCCGCGCAGGGCCGGGTCCATCTTCAGGATGTAACGCCCGTCCTCGCGCTGTTTCAGGTTGCTCCGTGCCATGCGCGCAATCGCCGCCGGCCTTGCTGCCGGGTAGTTGTGGACGAGGAGTTGTTCGTACTCGGTGACGCTGCCAAAGGAGGGGTCCCGGTGTTCGCCGACTTCCATCTGGATCCGGGTGCTGCCGCGCGCGTCGATCTCCGGGGCCGAATCGACGATCACCAGACCGGCGAGTCGCTCGGGGTGTTCGCCGCCGAAGAGCATCGCCGCGCGCCCGCCGAGTGAGTGCCCAACGAGCACCAGTCGCTCGAAGCCGAGCGAATGGCAGACGCCTTCGATGTCCGCCGCGAGGTGCTCGTACTCGTATTCGCCGTGAAGCGGCCAGGCCGAGTCGCCGTGGCCGCGCTGATCCATCGCAAAGACGCGGTAGTAGGGCGCGACCTCGGGTGCGAAATCGTCCCAGATGTGGGCGTCGTTTCCGAAACCGTGCACCAGCAACATCGGGACACCATCCGAACTCCATTCGAGCACATGGAGATCGATGTCGTCGGACCCACTCGCGCGACGCGATCGCGGCTGCATGACGTGGATGCTAACGCCGATCCTGAGCCGCGTGCTAGTTTTGATTTCGCATGCCCGCCCCCGATGCCGTCACGCGCGCAGTGGATGCGAATTTCGAAAACAGCGTCGCACAGCTCGAGACGCTGGCGCGGATTCCCAGTGTTTCGGCGTCGGGCTTCGATCCCGCCGAGGTCGTGCGATCGGCCGACGCCGTTGCGCAGTTGCTCGAGGCGACGGGCCTCACTGGAGTCGAGGTGCTGCGCCCCGGTGACGCCCACCCCTACGTGGTGGCGCAGTGGGCGGGCGCCAGCGAAGACGCGCCGCGCGTGTTGCTCTACTCGCACCACGACGTGCAGCCGCCGGGCCGCCTGGATCAGTGGCGCTCGCCGCCCTTCGAGCCGATGCGCGGCGCAGATGGTCGTCTCTACGGCCGCGGCGTGGTGGACGACAAGGCGGGCATCGTCGCGCACATCGCCGCGATCACGGCCTGGCTCGAGACCGAGGGGCGGCTCCCGGTCGACCTGAAGATCGTCGTCGAGGGCGAGGAGGAGATCGGCTCGTCCCATCTCCGCGATTTCCTTCTGCGCTACCGCGAACGCCTCGACGCCGACGTCATCGTACTTTCGGATACGGCCAACCTCGAAACCGGCACGCCGTCGCTCACGACGAGCCTGCGCGGACTCGTGGTGGTCGACGTGCACGTACGCGCGCTCGATCACCCGCTACATAGCGGGATGTGGGGCGGCGCAGTTCCCGACGCGGCCACGGCGCTCACCGCCCTGCTCGGTCGTCTCGTCGACGCGGAGGGCAGCCCGGCGGTCGAGGGTCTCGAGGACGACGTTCCCGAACCGAGCCCGGAAACCCGCGACCGGCTGGCGGCTCTCCCCTTTGACGCCGAGGCCTTTCGCCGCGACGCGGGCCTCCCTGCAAGCGCGCGCCTGCTCGGGCGCGCGTCGCAATCGGTCTACGAGCGTCTCTGGCTGCGGCCCGCGATCGCCATCAATGCGCTGGAGGCGATGCCCCTTGCGGGCGCCGCCAACCAACTGATCGACCGGGCGAGCGCCCGCGTGGGCCTCCGCCTCGCTCCGGGCCAGGACGCAGAAAGGGCCCGGGACCGTCTGCTCGAAGCGTTGCAAACCGATCCGCCCTTCGGTGTAGAGGTGCGGTGTGAGGTAAAGGCGGCCTCGGGTGGCTGGCAGACCGATGCCCGCGGGCCCGCCTTCGATGCCGCGCACCGGGCGCTGGCAGCAGGCTACGAACGCGCGCCGATCCACATCGGGTGCGGCGGTTCGATTCCC
>CAJXIC010000085.1 GCA_913054385.1 uncultured Pseudomonadota bacterium | reverse complement strand
GGTGATTGCGTCGACCACCGTGAGATTCGCCGAGTACGCGAGTTCGCGGAACTCGTCGAGATGGGTCTCGCAATCTTCGCGGTTTCGTCCGGCCGTAACGAAGACCAGGATCGCCCGGTCGTCGCGGCCGACCTCGCTCGTGTCCGCGTCGCGCGAAAGCTCTGCCTCGAGGTCACGGATGAACACCTGGAAATCGAAATCGAGTTGCGAGGGGGGAGCCGGCGGCAGCCGCTCGATGCCATCGGGGCTGGGCCCAAGGGGGCGTCCGGCGGGTTCGAGGGTCGCCGTGAAGGCGAGGCCGGGTAGCCCGTCCTCCTCCGCTTGGATCGAGACCATCGCGTCGAGGTGCAGGAGTGCGAGGTCGGTGACGTCGTCGCGGGTCAGGCCTTCCTGGCCGAGGTGCGTGTGGAGGCAGCGAAGGCCGCGAAGCCGACCTCGCCCCGCGCGCAGTCGCCCCCAGTCGGGCATTTCGATGCTGTGGGCGTCGCCCACCATCACGTGACAGACGGCGCCCCGGCGATCGACGAGCACCCCGACCTGCCGGTGAATTTCCGAGCTGAGTTCGCAGAGTTCGCGGGCGAGTTCCTGGGTGATCAGGCGATCCGCCGGGATCCGCCGCCCCGAAAGCTTCGTCGCCGCGCGGATCTGGCTGGCCTTGAGGCCGCGGGTGTTGCCGTGGATCGGAATCGAAGGCTCCGGGTTGTGCAGGCGATGAGCAGAATGGGGGCGCGTCCGGTTCGTCGCGCATCGCGGTCGCGAGCACCCGTGACACGATACACGCCGTCGGGGACACTCACTGTAGGGTGAGTCGCTCCTCCCCGGGGGGTCAGCGCGGGGAGCGGAGCGGATCGTTACCGATTCGAGCCGCTGTGCGCCATCCTTCCGGTTCGACGGCGCGTTTTCACAGGATTGCCCGCGAGGAGGCCGATGGCGCAAAGCGCAAGGGACATTGCAGTCGTCATTCTGGCCGCGGGCCAGGGGACGCGCATGAAGTCTGCTCGCGCGAAGGTGCTGCACGAGTTGTGCGGGCGTCCGATGCTCGGGCACGTGCTGTCAGAGGCCGAAGCGCTAGCGCCCTCGCGACTTCTGGTGGTGGTCGGGTGTGACGCCGACGAGGTTCGGGCCGCCTTCGTCGGCCGCGCCGACTTCGTGCTCCAGGCCGAGCAGAAGGGAACCGGCCACGCGGTGCAGGAGGCCCAGCCGAAGCTCGAGGATCACGAAGGCGACGTGCTGGTGCTCTACGGCGACACGCCGCTGCTGCGCTGCGAGACCCTGCTCGAACTGCGTGATTTCAAGGCGCGCACCGGCGCGGCGCTGGCAATGCTGACTTCGCCCGAGCCGCTCCCGGGGCGCGTTGTTCGCGACGCCACCGGCGCGGTGTCGAAGATCGTCGAAGTCACCGACGCGACGCCCGAGGAACTCGAGATCCAGGAAGGAAACACCGGCGTCTATCTCTTCGACGCCCGCCTGCTGCGCGAGGGCCTGGCCTCCCTCGACGACCACAATGCCCAGGGCGAACGCTACCTGACCGACCTCGTCGGTTTCGCGGTCGAAGGCGGGCACCGCGTCGAGGCGCTCACCCTCTTGGATTCGGAGGAATGTCTGGGGGTCAACACGCGCGCCGAATTGGCAGAGGCCGCCCGGGTTCTGCGCCGCCGCACCGCTCTTCGCCTGATGCAGGGCGGCGTTACGCTGGTGGACCCGGAGAGCAGCTACATCGACGTCGATGTCGAGATCGGTGCCGACACCCTGATCGAGCCCGGTTGCATCATCAAGGGAGCCAGCGTGATCGGCCGCGGGGTTCATCTGAAGCCCCACTGCACCATCGAATCGAGTCGCCTCGACGACGACGTGGTGGTCGGCCCGAGTGCGCACCTGCGCCCGGGGACCCACCTGATGCAGGGCGTTCGCGTCGGCAACTATGTCGAGATCAAGAACAGCGTGCTCGGGCCCTTCGTAAAGGCCGACCACCTTTCGTACATCGGCGACGCCGACGTCGGAGAGGGGTCGAGCTTCGGCTGTGGGTCGATCACCGTGAACTACGACGGCATTTCGAAGCACCGGACGAAGGTCGGTCGGGGTGTCTTCATCGGCTGCAACGCCAACCTGATTGCGCCGGTGTCCCTGGGAGACGGCAGTTTCGTGGCCGCCGGTTCAACGGTGACAAAGGATGCCTCAGCGGATTCGCTGGTGGTTGCGCGCGCCCGGCAGCGAGAGATCGAGGGTTGGGCGGCCCGGCGCAGGGCGTCGAAGAAGAGCGATTGAAGGAACGGGGCATGCAGCCCCGGTCGGGAGTGAAGCAGTCATGTGTGGCATCGTCGGGTACATCGGTCGAGAGCACCCCGCCGTCGAAGTGCTGATCGACGGGTTGCGTCGCCTCGAGTATCGCGGTTACGACTCCGCGGGCGTGGCGCTGGTGGGGGACGCGGGCATCGATGTGCGACGCGCCCAGGGGAAACTTTCGGCCCTCGAGGCGAGCCTCCGGGACGAGCCGATTTCGGGCCACGTGGGCATCGGACACACCCGCTGGGCGACTCACGGAAAGCCCTCCGAGCGCAATGCCCATCCCCAGCGCGCCGGGTCCGTTGCAATCGTCCACAACGGGATCATCGAGAACTACCGTGAGCTGCGCGAGGAGTGCGAGGCGAACGGCCGCGAAATCCTCTCGGATACCGATACCGAGCTGATCGCCCACCTGATCGACGAGGCGATCATCGGGGGGATGGATCTCCTCCAGGCCACCCGGGCGGCGTGCTCGCGCCTGACGGGCTCCTACGCCCTCGGTGCCGTGGCCGAAAGCGATCCCAATCACATCGTGGCCGCGAAGAACGGCGGCAGCCCGATGATCCTGGGGGTCGCGAGTGGCCAGGCGTTCCTGGCCAGCGACATTCCCGCGATTCTTCCCTACACGCGCGAAATGATCTTCCTCGAGGACGGGAGTTTTGCAGTGCTCGGCGAGGAGGGGGTGCAAATCGTCGACGCCGAGGGGCGACCGGTCGACTGCGAGCCGAAGACGGTGCAGTGGGACCCGGTCTCCGCCGAGAAGGGCGGCTACGACCGCTTCATGCAGAAGGAGATCTTCGAGCAGCCGCGAGCGATCACCGACACCATCGGCACGCGGATCGACCTCGGGTCAGCGGAGGTTGACCTCGACGGCTGTGTCTTCAGTCGCGAACAGGTCGAGAAGATGAGCGGCGTGACCCTCGTCGCCTGCGGCACGGCTTACTACGCCTGCATGGTCGGGCGCTACATGATCGAACAGATCGCCGGGATTCCCTGCGAGGTCGATCTCGCCAGCGAGTTTCGTTACCGCAGACCCATCATCGGCGACGGGGCCCTCGTCGTTCCGGTTTCGCAATCCGGTGAGACCGCCGACACCCTCGCCGCGCTCCGCGAGGGGCGCGAGCAGGGAGCGCGGATCTTCGCGATCTCGAATTCCCGCGATTCGACCATCGCCCGGGAGAGCGACGACGTGCTCTATACCCACGCGGGTCCGGAGATCGGTGTCGCCTCGACGAAATGTTTCACCACGCAGATCGTGGCCCTCTACCTCCTGGCGATGAAGCTTGCGGTGGTTCGGGGACGGCTCTCCGAGGAGGAGACCCGCAGCCATCTCGACCACCTGATCCGCTTGCCGCGCCTCGCCGAGCGCGTGCTGAATCTCGACGGCCACATTGCCAAGGTGGCGAGTCGCTACTTCCACTCCCGTGATTTCCTCTTCCTCGGGCGCGGGATCATGTATCCGATCGCCCTCGAGGGCGCGCTCAAGCTCAAGGAGATCTCCTACATCCATGCCGAGGGCTATGCCGCCGGCGAAATGAAGCACGGCCCCATCGCACTCATCGACGAGCACATGCCGGTGGTGGTGATCGCCACGCGCGACGCGCTCTACGAGAAGCTGATTTCGAACCTCGAGCAGGTCCGGGCGCGCGACGGCCAGGTGATCGCGATCGCGAGTGAAGGCGACGAGGAGATCGCGGCGAAGGCGAACGATGTCATTGCCATCCCGGATCTTGGCCCCTACCTCACCAGCGTGCTGGCAGCGCTGCCGCTGCAGTTGCTCGCGTATCACATCGCGACCCAGAAGGGCACAGACGTCGATCAGCCGCGCAACCTCGCGAAGAGCGTGACCGTCGAGTAGCCCCGCAGCGCGAATCTTCGTCCGGCGCCTTCCGTGCCGGTCGGCACTCGATTATGCTCGGCTCGATCCATCCGCCTGCCGCGGTGGGTCGCGGCTTCTTCGCGGGGAGCCTGCCGGGAAGGGATGCGTGTCGGTCGAGTCGATTCTTGAAGGGCTCAATCCGGAACAGACCCGGGCGGTAAAGACCACCGAAGGGCCGCTGCTGGTCCTGGCTGGTGCGGGGAGTGGAAAGACCCGCGTGCTCACCTCGCGGATCGCCTACCTGATCGAGGTCTGCGGCATCCCCGCCGAATCGATCCTTGCGGTGACCTTTACGAACAAGGCCGCGGGCGAGATGCGCGAACGCGTCGAAAAGCATCTCGGCGGGGAACCCCGAGAACTCTGGCTCGGCACCTTCCACTCGGTCTGCGTGCGCATCCTGCGCCGCGAAATCGGCCACCTTGGGCGCTCGCGGGGCTTTGTGATCTACGACGAGGGGGACAGTCTCGGGGTCGTGAAGGAGCTGCTGAAGCGACGTTCCCTGGACCCCAAGGTCCACGACCCGAAACGCATTCGCTGGCGGATCGACCAATGGAAGAACGCGGGCTGGCTGCCGTCGCATCTCGCCCAGGAGTCGGGGTTCGGGGGCGACGAGCTGAACGCCGACCTCTACGCGGGCTACCAGAAGCTGCTGGCAGACTCGAACGCCCTCGATTTCGGCGACCTGCTCCTGCTCACCGTCGAGCTCTTCCGGCGCACTCCCAAGGTGCTGGCCCACTACCGGCGTCGCTGGCAGTACATCCTGGTCGACGAATACCAGGACACGAACCGCGTGCAATACGACCTTGTCGGTCTGCTCGCAGGCGAGCGCGCAAATCTCTGCGTGGTGGGGGATCCGGACCAGTCGATCTACGCCTGGAGAGGTGCGGACATCCGCAACATCCTCGACTTCGAACGAGACCACCCAGAAGCTGCGGTTGTGAAGCTCGAGCAGAACTATCGCTCGACCCAGCCGATCCTCTCGGGGGCCACGGCAGTCGTCAAGAACAACGCCGGCCGCAAGGACAAGGAAATGTTCACCGAGCGAAGCAGTGGCGCGAAGATCGCCCGCTTCGACGCCCTCAACGATCGAGAAGAGGCGCAAGAGGTCGTTCGTCGCATCCTGAGCTCGGTAGACGGCGGCGCCTCTTTCGGTGCGCACGCAATCCTCTACCGCACCAACAACCAATCGCGCGTTTTCGAGGAAGAGCTTCTCAAGTACGACATCGCCTACACCGTGGTGGGTGGGGTTCGCTTCTACGAACGTGCCGAGGTGAAGGACGCGCTTGCCTATCTGCGCCTGCTGGTGAACCCGAGGGACGACCAGGCGCTGCGGCGAATCGTGAACCGGCCGGCTCGTGGGATCGGAAAGACGACCCTCGACCGCGCTTCAGAGCGGGCGGCCCGCGGTGGCCTTTCGCTGCAGGAGGGTCTCCTCGAATACGCCTCCGAATCCGGAGGCCGCACCGCCGCAAAGGTTCGCGCCTTTCTCGAGTGGATCGAGGCTATGCGCGAGGGGATCAAGACCGACCCGGTGCACGAAATCGCCTCGAGGGTGCTCGAAGAGTCGGGAATGCGGCGTGCTCTCGAGAACGAGGCGACCCCCGAGGCCGAATCGCGCCTCGGCAACCTCGCCGAGTGGGTGGTGGGGGCCGAGGATTTTCATCTGGCGAATGCCGAGGTGCTGGGCTCCGAGGAGCGGAGCGGCCTCGAGATCTATCTCGATCAGGTGGCGCTGATCGCGGACCTCGACAACTACCGGGAGCGCGCCGAGTGTGTCTCGCTGATGACCGTGCACTCCTCGAAGGGTCTCGAGTTTCCGCATATTTTCCTGGTGGGCATGGAAGAAGGAATCTTCCCCCACGCTTCGGCGATGTCCGACGAAGACGGCCTCGAGGAAGAGCGGCGCCTGTGTTACGTGGGCATGACTCGCGCGATGCAAACGCTCACGCTCACCGCGGCCGACGAACGCCGCCGCTTCGGATCGGTAAATTACCAGTCGCCCTCGCGTTTTCTCGATGAGATCCCCGACGAGTGGCTCGAAGAGACGACCTCGGAGGCCGGTCGCCGGGGGCGTTATGGAGGACGAAGCGTGCGCTCGGGGGGGGGCAGTTCGCTCGACTACTCGTATTCCCAGGAGCCGAACGAATCCGGGGCCGTACCGGAAGGCCAACGCGTGCGGCACGCGGTCTTTGGCGACGGAACGATTCTCCAGTCGGTCGGGTCCGGGACGAATACGAAGCTTCGCATTCGTTTCGATCGCGTCGGGATGAAGACGATCATGGTTCGCTACGCGAATCTCGATCTGATCTGAGTTTTCGCGAAGCCAGCGAGTCGCCGGTCAGCGATCGCTATTTCGCGGTTTCGGGCGCCGCCTCGAAGTTGAGGCGCCCGATGGCGCGCCAACGCGGAACGCTGAAGAGGGGCCCGCGGGTCACGCGTCGCAGGTCTTCATAGTAATCGGCCAGTGCAGGGTCGGTGATCCGGTTCTGACCCTCGTCGAGGCTGCGGGCATAGCCAGGTGGGATCGCTCTTTCGAAGTGGCCGATCCGCCAACGGCCGGAGCGCGCCGGGAGTCGTGCCAGGAGGGGGTCGGTGAGGGCGACGACGTCGAGAATGTGTACCCCCGGCCCGGCGTAGTAGCCGTAGAGGCCGAGGGCCTGGCCGGCACCGCCGCCGCCGCCGGTTCGTCGGAGACTGAGACCGCGGATTGCGTAGGGATGTTGCGACGGGTGGCCGAGGCCGGTGAGCCGTTCCATCAGCCCCGTGTGTTCCGCGTAGAGCGCGCGCTCATCGACGATCCCGTGGCGCGCAGGGGAAGGCCCGATCCCGATCTGATGATGGCCGCGAGGGTTCCAGGGCGGACTCGTCCCGATTGCCGCCAACAGGAATGCCGCGACGAAGACGACCGCGACGCTGCGAACCCTCGCTATGGGGACGCGCGCCAGCAGGCCACAGGCCAGGAAGAGGGGCGCTGCCAGGAAGCGGCCGCGCATGAAGTCGCCGCCGATCGTCGCCACGTAGAGCAGGTAGAGGATTGCGCCGGTGGCGAGCAGGCGATCGCTGCTCTTTCCGCGCCCTATCGCCCAGCCGATCCCGAGTCCGGTAAAGACGAGCGTTGCGGGGTCGCTCCGAAGAGAGTCGAGGAAGTAAAGGCCCCCCTGCTGCCACAGCGCCGCGGCTTCGATGCCGGTCCCGAGCTTCGCGTAGGCCGTGTTGGAGAGCGGGAAGCCGTAGTAGACGACCGAGAAACACTCCCAGGCAGCGAGTGGAAGCAGGCCCAGCGCAATGCCAGCGAGTGGGCGTTGACCCCGCCCCCGGTAGCCCAGCGCCGCAAGAACCGGTCCGACCAGCAGCACGGCATCGGGCCGCGTGAGCACCAATGCGGAGACGAGCAGCGAGAGGTGCAGCAGCCGGGTTTCGGGCTCGCGGTC
>CAJXIC010000084.1 GCA_913054385.1 uncultured Pseudomonadota bacterium | reverse complement strand
CGCGTGGACGAACTCGCCGCGAATCCCCGAGACACACGAAGGCTGGGTGTCGTAGGTCATGAGGTCAAAGCCATGAACCTCGGCACCCGTCACGTCCGCGAGATCGCGCTCTCGGAGTTCGCCTGCGACGAGGTCGCGAAGCGGCGGCCCGTCTTCGAGCCCAAAGATCGGGACCATGTGCTGCTGCGGGTTCAGTCGGAGTCCCTTCTTCGCCGCCTCTCGATCGAGGTGGATCGCGAGACTCGGGATCCGCAGCAGGGGAGGCTCGAAGTCGGGCAGCAGCGTGCGCAGGGTGTCCCCGTCCTCGATACACACGCGCCCGGCCAGCGACAAGTCGCGGTCGAGCCAGGTGTGGAGCAGCACGCCGCCGTAGGGCTCAACCGCCAACTGGCGATAGCCAAAGGCATTCGTCTCGGGGGTCGGCTTCACCCGCAGATTCGGAGAATCGGTGTGGGCGCCGACGACCCGGAAGCCCGCCTCGGAAGGGGCGCCGGAGCCGACCTCGAAGGCGATCAGGCTGCCTTCGTTGCGCGTGATGGTGTGGCGACTGCCGGGGGAAACGTCCCAGACGTCCGTCTCTTCGAGTCGCTCGAAGCCCACCTCTGCGAGTCGGCGTTCCGACTCCGCCACCGCGTGGTAGGGCGTTGGCGAACGGTCGATGAAGGCCAGCAGGTCGGCTACGGGGTCGCGCATCGCTAGAGGAGTTCCTGCCGGGCACGGGCCCGGGGGTTCAGTCGGTTTCACTCTGTTTGCGGCCGCGTTCCTGCACGAGTTGGCGACGTTCAGCGATCTGCTCGGGCGTCGCCTTCCAACTCGCGGCCGCGCGGACCTCGATGGCGCGCCCTTCTTCGAGTGTCTTCGAAAATCCGTCGTCGATCAGCTTCTTGTAGAGCGCAACCACTTCCGGGACACACGATTGGATATCGGCGGCGAGCCCGAGACAGGTGGGGAGCAGTTTGTCGGGGGCCACCACGCGATTCACCAGACCCCACTCGAGGGCTTTTTCTGCGGAAACGAAGTTGCCGGTGAGCGACACCTCCTTGGCCCGGCCGATCCCGATCAGCCTCGACAAGCGCTGGCTGAGACCCCAGCCCGGAACGATGCCAACCCGCGCATGCGTGTCGGCGAAGCGCGCATCGGTCGAAGCCACGAGGAAATCGCAGGCGAGGGCCAGTTCGAAGCCGCCGGTGATCGCAAAACCATTGATCGCGCCGATCACCGGGATCGGGCAGGCATCGAGGGCGTCGACCACGCCGAAGTGCCGGTCGCGACCAAAAGGGTTGCCCGAGGCGCCGGTCTCGCCGCCGAGTTCTTTCAGGTCGAGCCCCGCACAGAAGGCGCGACCGTTTCCGGTGAGGATCGCGACCCGGGTCTGGCCGTCGCTCGCGATCTCGCCGAGGGCCGCGACGAAGGCCGCGCGCAAGTCGAAGGACAGCGCGTTGAGGGCCTTCGGGCGGTTGAGGGTGAGGGTGGCAACGCCATCCTTTTTTTCGACGAGTAGTACGGCTTCCTCGGACACGCGATCTCCCTGGCACCCCGCCACGGGCGCCGGGCGGGGGGCCGAGGATAGGAGATCGCGGGGCCTGCGGCGCTCGGCTAGAAGCGGACTTCGACGCCGAGCAAGCGCCGAGGCTTCGGGCTGGCCTTCACCCGCAGCAGCATCTGGGTTTTGCCGACTGCAATGGGACGCTCGTAGCGCAGTCGGATCCTGCGCTGGTCCTGAATGCGGGGCGAAGGCGCGAGTTGGTCGAGGTAGGCGCGCCGCGGGAGCTCCGGGGGGGCGGCGACATCGTACTCCGCGGGCAGAGCCGGCGTCGGGTCGAAGGCCACCGCCGCGGGCGCCAGCAGAAGCCCCAGTGCGCAAACCCAGGTGATAACCGTCGATCCTGCCATGGCATCCGCCGTCTCTCGAAGTTCGCCCTTCCCACTGGGGTTCTTATGCAAGGGGCGTGCCCCCAGCGAGCCGCGGGGTACGCCCGCGAGACTCGACGCGTTGGCGGGGAGCGTCGGGAAACCGTCACCGCCGCACCTTCGGGGAAGACGAGTGGAAGCCGTTTCCCCATTAGTGGAACAGGGACTCCGAACCGGCCGGGCGAGAGAATGCTTTTGCGCCCGCTAGCGTGCGCGCCGAACGCCACGCCGTGCGTCGGCCTTGCGCATCATTCGCTGCAGGCTTTCCTCCTCGAGCAGTGCGTTGGCTTCCGGCCCCTGCGAATTCCAACGCAGGTCGTGGGACTCTTCACTCAACTGGAGCGACTCGCTCGAATCGGCGAGGAGCAGAAAACGCGCGTCGAAGTGCTCGTGCGCCGGCTCGCCGCTGCGCGCCGGAATGCGGTGGACGTCGAGATCGAGAAGCAGGGAGCCGTCTGCCGCCGCACAGAACTCGAGTGTTTCGAGTCCCGACTCCTCGCGCGCTTCGCGAAGCGCCACCTGCTGCACGTCGGGGTCGCCGTCGGCATGCCCCCCGAGCTGCAACCAACGACCGAGTTTTCGGTGGTGCGTCAGCAGGAAGCGGTCGGTCCGGGGGCAGACGATCCAGGCCGACGCCGTCACGTGGCCCGGGAGACAACTTCGCAGGAAACAATCGGAATGTTCGCGAACGAAGCGGGCATAGCGCTCCACGAGTGCTGCCTCGGTGGGGGTCCGCCTGCGGTAGTCGTCGAGTTGAGTCAGAAGCGCTTGCCGATGCACCGCGCCTTCCTTCTTCCGCTTCGCCGCCGGCGCTCTAGGCAGGGTCGGGGCGCGGCTCGCGCATGGTGACGAGTTCTTCCGCCGCCGTCGGGTGGATGCCGATGGTCGCGTCGAGGTCCGCCTTCGTAGCGCTCGCCTTCACCGCCACCGCGAACCCCTGGACGATTTCGGCCGCATCCGGCGAGAGCACGTGAACACCCAGTACGCGCTGGCTGTCGCGGTCGACCACCAACTTCATCAGGGTCTTCTCCTCGCCCCCGGTGAGGGTGTGTCGCAGCGACCGGAAGCTCGATGCGTAGACATCGATGGCCCGGCCGCCTTCGCGGGCCGCCTCCTCGGTCCACCCCACCGTGGCAATCGCCGGCTGGCTAAAGACCGCCGAGGGAACGTCTGTGTGGTCGGCGGGCGTGGCTTCGCCGCCAAAGAGGGTGCGCGAGAGACACATCCCCTCGTGGATCGCGACCGGGGTCAGGTTCACGCGGTCGGTGACGTCTCCGATGGCGTGAATGCTGGGCACCGAAGTCGCCCCGAAGGCGTCCACCTCGATGGCACCCTTTGCATTGAGTCGCACCCCCGCTGCCTCGAGCCCGAGGCCGTCTGTCTTCGGTCGTCTCCCAATGGCGTAGAGGACACAATCGACCAGCGCCTCCCCGCCATCGGCGAAGCGGGCCCGAAGACCGCCCGCGACCGCCTCGATCGCGGTGACTTCCGTCTCGAAACACAGGTCGATGCCCCGGCGTCGCATTTCGTCGGCGAGTGCCGAGCGCAGATCGCGGTCAAAGCCGCGCAAGAAGAGCGGCCCGCGGTAGGACAGCTTTACCCGCGAGCCAAGGCCCGCAAAGATCCCCGCGAATTCAACCGCGATGTAGCCGCCGCCGACGATCAGCACCCGCCCGGGAAGGGCCTCGAGCCCGAAGGCCTCGTCGGAGGTGATCGCGAGTTCGCCTCCGGGGATGTCGGGGCGCAGCGGCTCCCCGCCGCAGGCAACGAGGATGTGCCGCGCACGGATATGGCGATCCCCAACCCGCACGGTGTGGGGGTCCTCGATCTGCGCCCGATCGAGAATCCGCTCTACCCCCGCGGCTTCGAGCAGGCCGTCGTAGACCGCGTTCAGTCGCTCGATCTCGCGGTCCTTGTTGCGGATCAGGGTGCCCCAGTCGAAGCGGGGCTCGGGAACAGTCCAGCCGTAGCCCGCGGCGGCGTCCGCGAAATCCTCTCGAAAGTGCGAGGCGTAGACCAGCAATTTCTTGGGAATGCACCCGAGATTGACGCAGGTTCCGCCGAGTCGCGCCTCTTCTGCCACCGCCACGCGCGCGCCGAGACCGGCGGACACGCGACTGGCGCGCACGCCACCGGAACCCGCACCAATCGTAACGAGGTCGTAATCAAATTCGGCCATGCGGAGCTCCCGTGGATCAAAGGCCCGGCAACGGTACCGGCTCGACCCGGCAACGGCTCCCCGTGGCGCTGGGCTCGAAGTTCGTGCACGCTCGCTGGCAGGGTTGCACGCCCCAGACGGGGTTGTCGGGTGCTTCCGAGGAGATGCGATGAACGCCCTACCGGCTCCCCTTTCCGCCATGGACGTCGCCCGCGAGGCGACTCGCCTGCTGCGCGAGAACACGGCGCTGCTCTACGGCCTCGCCCTGATCGCAGCGATCCCGGCGGCCTTCTTTCGCCCGGTCTTTCTCGGTGGAAGGATCGATGCGTCGACGCCCGGCGCGGCTGCGGTGCCGACGATCGCGATCTCGCCCGAACACCTGTGGGCCCACGGCGCGGTGCAGGCCGCTTTCGGCGGGCTCGCCACGGCCTGGGTTACGGCGCTCTTCACCGTCCTGTACTTCGACCAGCGGCGCCACGGCGAAACCGACTTTGACCCCACCGGCTTCGCAGCTCCGCTGCCCCCGGCGTGAAGCGCGTCGCAAAGTGACCTCCCCTGCGACCGCGAAGATTCCGGCGCTCGTGATTTCGGGTTTCCTCGGATCGGGCAAGACCAGCCTGGTGCGGCACCTGCTCGCCGAAGCGAAGCGCGAGGGTCAGCGTCTGGCGGTGATCTCCAACGAGTTCGGTGCACTCGGGATCGACCGTGAACTGCTCGGGGCCGGGGGCGAAGCCTTCGTCGAACTCGAAGGGGGATGCGTCTGCTGCGAACTCTCGAATGATCTCATCGAAACACTGCAGCGGTTGTACGAAGAGGTGTCGCCCGACCGCATCGTCGTGGAGACTTCGGGGGTGGCCCTACCTTTCGATACGCAGCTCAATTTCTGGCGCGAACCGGTCTGCAATTGGATCGGGGACGACATGGCGGTGGTGGTGGTCGACGCCAGCCAGCTCGACGCAGCCCGCAGCCTCGACGCGACCTTCGTCGATCAAATCGGCTCGGCGGACCTGCTGGTTCTGAACCAGATCGATCGCCTCGAGGCCCAAGCGCTCGAACGCGCCGCAGCACGCCTGCAGGCGCTCGAACCCGATACCCCGGTGGTGCGTGCCGAGTTCGGTCGGATCGACTCCCGCCTGCTGTTTCCGCCCGAGCGCCTGCCGCGAGACCGCGGCGGCCCCGCGCCCGCAGCCAGGCCTCACGTCCACGAAGACTTCGCCTGCGACGTGATCGAACTCGAAAGGGGCCTCCCGCCCCACGCGGTCGAGGCCCGACTGCTCCGGCCGGGCCTGTTGCGCGCGAAAGGCTTCGTCGAGACGACGCGCGGCCTTGAACTCGTACAGGTGGTGGGGCGTCGCATCGAGTGGTGCGCCGCCGAGACGCCGGCCGACCCGGCACTGCTCCAGCGTGTCGTACGCATCTGGCGAGCGCACGAGAGCGGCTGATCAGGAGCGCCGTGATTCCAGGAGGATGCGCTTCCGGGTCGCCGCCCAGCCACAGATCGCGCAGGCCTCGAGGTCGTGTCCCCGGGCCGGGCACTCCGCACGGCCGAAGTAGATGATCTGCAGGTGGAGGCGGTTCCAGTCTTCTCGGGGAAAGACCGCCTTCAGATCGCGTTCGGTGCGCTCGACGTTCTGGCCCCTCGAAAGTCCCCAGCGCGCCGCCAGGCGGTGAACGTGGGTGTCGACCGGAAAGGCCGGAACGCCAAAGGCCTGGGCCATCACCACGCTCGCGGTCTTGTGACCGACCCCGGGGAGCGCCTCGAGAGCCTCGAAACTCCGCGGCACGGCGCCGCCGTGCTCCCTACAGAGAATCTTCGACAGGCCGACGATCGCCTTCGATTTCGCGGGCGAGAGGCCGCAGGGTCGGATGATGCTCCGGACCGTCTCGACACGGAGCTTCGACATCGCCTCGGGAGCGCTCGCCCGGGAAAAGAGAGCGGGCGTCACCCCGTTGACCCGTGCATCGGTACACTGGGCCGAGAGCAACACCGACACGAGCAGCGTAAAGGGATCGCGATGATCAAGTGGAATGCCGGGCGCGGGAAAGCGCCGGTCCAGGATGGCCTGGATACGATGGGCCTTCTCCGCTCGCGTCATGGCGGACCGAGGATAGCCAAGGCCGCGACGAATCGGCCGAGGTCGTGACCCCTCCGCGCCTGCAGGATTTCCTGCCGGACGGGCAACTCGCGGATGCGGCGGCGCAGCTCGACCGCTTCCTCGCCTGGGTCTCGAAGACCGGGCTCGTCCCCTACGCCGCCCAGGAAGAGGCACTGCTCCAACTCTCCCTCGACCGGCACGTCGTCCTTTCGACGCCCACCGGATCGGGGAAGTCGCTGGTTGCACTGGGACTCCACTTTCGCGCGCTGTGTGAAGGTCGCCGCTCCTTCTACACCGCCCCGACCAAGGCGCTGGTCAGCGAAAAATTCTTCTCGCTCTGCGACGAATTCGGCGCGGAGTCGGTGGGCATGCTCACGGGCGACGCCAGCATCAACTGGGGCGCTCCCATCATCTGCTGCACCGCCGAAGTCCTCGCCAACATGGCGCTGCAGCAGGGCGAGGCCCTCGACGCACCGCATGTCGTGATGGACGAATTTCACTACTACGGCGATCGCGACCGCGGCGTGGCCTGGCAGATCCCGCTGCTGGTCCTGAAACACACCCAATTCCTGTTGATGTCCGCCACCCTCGGCAACACCGCCCGCATCGAGGAGGGGCTTCGCGACCTGTCGGGAAGGAGGGTCGTGAGGGTCCACGACGACGTTCGCCCGGTGCCCCTCGACTACGCCTACTTCGATACACCCATCGGCGAAACGATCGAAAACCTCCTCCGGCAGGGACGCGACCCGATCTACGTCGTCCACTTCACCCAGCGCGAAGCCACCGAGAAGGCCCAGGCACTCTGCAGCACCCGCGTCGGATCGCGAGAGACCCAAAAGCGAATCGCCAAGAAACTCGCGACGGTCCGCTTCGACACCCCCTTTGGCCCGAGCGTGCGCCGCATCCTGCGCAATGGAATCGGCCTCCACCATGCGGGTCTCCTGCCGCGCTACCGGCTGCTCGTCGAGCAGCTCGCCCAGGAGGGTCTTCTGCGCGTGGTCTGCGGCACCGACACCCTCGGCGTGGGAGTCAACATCCCCATCCGCACGGTGCTCTTCTCGGCACTCTCGAAATTCGACGGGGAGAAGGTGAGGATCCTCTCGGCGCGCGATTTCAAGCAGATCTCCGGCCGCGCCGGTCGCCGGGGCTTTGACGACCGTGGCAGCGTCATCTGCCAGGCTCCCGAACACGTGATCGAGAATCGCCGCGCCGCTGAGAAGGCCCGCGGTGTCGTGCGCAAACGACGTGCCGCGCGCAAGCGTCCCCCCCCGCGCGGCTTCGTCGGCTGGAACGCTGAGACCTTCGAGAGCCTGATCAAAAAGCCCCCCGAAACCCTCGAATCGCGCTTCCGAATCGATCACGGGATATTGATCCGCTGTTTGCAGGCAGACGCCACCGGCGCGCGCGCTGGCGCCGGCTATCGGCGGCTCGCCGAACTCGTCGGGCTCGCTGTCGCGGATCGCGCGCGAGACGAACAAG
>CAJXIC010000083.1 GCA_913054385.1 uncultured Pseudomonadota bacterium | reverse complement strand
TCGTGACCGCGGTGACACCGCGGCTACTGCTCCCCATCCCGTAGAGAAAGCCGCCCCCTGAGTACGCGAGCGTATTGACGAACCACATGTTGATGATTTCGTCATCCGCGTTCGAGCCCAGGTGACTGAAGGAATTTTCGTTGTACTGGTCCGAGTCGTGGACCGTCAGCCAGGGAAGGAATTGGATCGAGAGATCGGCCTGGCCCCAGATCTTGTCCATCTCCGCCTGGAAGCGTTCGAGCGATTCGTTGGCGCAGCTGCTGCCATCGTCGGTGCAGACCTGGATCGGTTGCACGCCGACGTACATCGTCGAAAGCGCGAGCGCGGCCGGAGCGAACAGCAGCCAACACGACACGCTGGCCAGGGGCAGCACGAGGTGACCAAAACGAGCACAGCGCAGCATCCAGGTCTTCCCTTCCCAGGAGAAATCCCGGTCTTTTGCGTCGCAAGAAGCGTGCCGTGACACAAGCCCCGGGCGGCAAGCGCAACCGCTCCTGAAACCCCTACACGAGCCGCTTCAGCCGCTGCCGAGACGGATCGGCCACGCGCCGGCCCCGGCGGCTGAATGGGTTTTCCACCGGGTGGGAACAAAATTTCCACCGGGACCGCGCCCGGGGGATGGTGGGGAAACACGTCTGTCGTGTGGCTCGGGCGTGCCCGCGGACCCCTCCCTCCCGTTCCCTCTGTGCGAAACTGCCGCCAACATGACAGCACACCGCTCTCGCTTCTCGTCCCGTCCGACATCGCTCGCCGCCCTCTTCGCGCTTGCCACCCTCGCCTGCGGCGGCGGGGATGGGCTCGGTGCAGCCGTCGTCGCGAAGACCGACCCGCAGACCCTGCGGCGGGTGGCGCAGGGCGAAGTGCTGGGCGGCACCACCGCGGAGGGCGCTCACGCCTGGCGCGGAATCCCCTTCGCGGCGCCGCCGGTGGGGGCACTGCGCTGGCGCGCCCCCGAGCCGCCGACGGCCTGGAGCGGCACGCGCGAAGCGCTGGCCCACGGCCCGAAGTGCCCGCAGCACGAGGGCTTCGACCCGAAGGACCCGCCGCTGGTGGGCGACGAAGATTGCCTCACCCTGAATATCTTCGCGCCGGCGTGGCAACCCGGCGAGGTGCCCGACGGGGATGCGCGCGTGCCGGTGTTGGTCTGGATCCACGGCGGCGGCAATTCGATCGGCGACGCCGCCCCCTACAACGCGAGCTTGCTCGCGCGCGACTACGACGTGGTGGTGGTCGCCGTGCAATACCGACTCGGACCGCTCGGCTGGCTGCGCCACCCGGCCCTCGCGGTGAACGCCGACGGCACCGCGGCCAGCCCCGAAGACGCGTCGGGCAACTACGGCACGCTGGATCTGATCGAGGCGCTGCGCTGGGTGCAGCAGAACATCGGCGCCTTCGGCGGCGACCCGCAGAACGTGACCGTCTTCGGCGAATCCGCCGGTGGGCGCAACGTCTTCACGTTGATGCTCTCGCCCCTGGCCAACGGCCTCTTCCACCGCGCCATTTCCCAGAGCGGCAGCGCCGACCTCAGCCCCACCGACGAGGCCGGCCAGGCGGCTTCGGGCCGCGGCGATGCTGACAACACGGGCGGCGCGATCTTCGCGCGGCTGACGCCCGGCATCCCCGGTGACGATCTCGTTGGTGTCGCCGAGGCCGCTCGCGCAGCGAGCGTCGACGAAGTCTTCGCGGCGGTCGCCGGCGATCGCATGCTCGGCATGGTGGGCATCCCGCAGACCTTCGCCGATGGCTTTGTACTCCCCGCGAGCACCGCCCTCGAGGCCTTCGCCGCGGGCGAATACAACCAGGTTCCCTTCATCACCGGCACCAACCGAGACGAGGTCAAGCTCTTCCTCTTCGGCAACCCGGACCTGGTGCACTGGGTCTTCGGCGTGCCCTTCGGGTTGAAGGACGCCAACGCCTACGAGCGCATCGCTCAATACGGAACCCAGTTCTGGAAGCTGCGCGCGGTGGACGAACCGCTGCGTGCGATGCGCGCAGGCGAGGGCTCGAGCGCCTACGCCTACCGCTTCGACTGGGACGAGGAGCCGAGCTTCTTGTGGCTCGACTTCTCGCAACTCTTCGGCGCGGCCCACGCGCTCGAGATCCCCTTCATCTTCGGCAGTTTCAGCCTCGGGCCGCTCACCCCGATGCTCTTCGGGGAAGAGGGGGCGGAAGAGCGCGAAGAACTCGGCCGCCGCATGCGTTCCTACTGGATCGCGTTTGCCCGCGACGGCGCGCCCGGCCGCGGCCTCAATGACGACCTCCCCGAGTGGACGGCTTGGGACGAAAGCCTTCCCGACGCGCCGCGCCTGATGATTCTCGACACCGAGACCGACGGCGGCGTCCGCATGAGCCCCCGCGCGCTCACGAAAGCGAGCATCCTGCACGCCGTCGCCACCGACCCACGCTTTCCCGGCGCAGCCGAGCGCTGCGCCCTGTTGGGGGAATCGGCCGGCCCGGGCGTCGGACTCGACGAGGTCGACCTCGCCACTGGAGGCTGTCCTGGGAGCGCCACCGCGGGCGGTTAGCGGATCTCTGCGGTCGGCCCTGGCATGAAAAGACGGGCCGTCTTCGTTCTAGAACCCGCCGCCTGAATCGAGCGGGCAGCGGACTACGGAGTCGATCGACTCACGGGCTCTTCATAGGTCCCGAAGAGCTTGTCGTAGAGCATCGTGATGGTGGCGTAGTTGCCTTGGCGCATGTTCACGTGGTGGGCGGCGTGCACCGAGGTGATGCGATCGATGAATCGGAAGGGGAAGTAGGGAAGATCCACGAAGGTGTGGTTGAGAGTGTTCCACTGGGTGAAGAGCAGCGTGGCAATCGCCATTGAGAAGGCATTGAGCGGGGCGCCCGTGGCCAGCGCCACCAGCGGGATCGAGAAGAGGAAGAGGCAGAGGCCGATGAAGGTCTCGAGGGGGTGGACGTAGAAGGCGTCGATGTGCGTGGGCGTGAGCGCTCGGTGGTGCAGCGAGTGGACCCGCAATAGCGGCTTGCCGTGGAACAGGAAGCGGTGCGTCAAGTAGTAGAAGAAGTCGAATAGAAAGAGCACCGCCACGATGTCGACCAGGTAACGCCAGACCGGGAGCGGCGCGAGACTCACACAAAAGGGCAACACCGAGAGGTAGAACGCCAGGTTGGTGTAGAGCCCGATGCGGTTGCTGGCCTTGCAGGCGGTCTTGAAGGGCTCGTCGGCGAGCTTTTCGTGATCCGCAGCGAGGTTGAGTTCGCGCATCTTCGCGAAGGCCGGCACCCGGAAGACGAGTTGGCGGCCCACCACCGTGAGCCCCACGAGGGTGCCCACCATCGCCAGCGCCGCCTGCCAGTCGTAAGTCATCGGGTTTCTCTCAATCCCAGGGCGCGGGCGGCGGTGAAGTGGGGGGCGGCGGGCCAAGTGCGTAGGGCCCTGGTCGGGGCCTCAGTCGGTGCCTTGGTCGGTGCTCGGTGCCTGGGCCGAAGAGGGCACCGCATAGCCCGCAGTGAACAGCCCGGCCTTGAGGGCATCCAGCGAAGTCTTCTCGTCATCAAAGCGCACGGTGAGGGTGTGCGCCTTCATGTCGGAGGAAACGGACTCGACCCCATCGATGCTTTCGACGGCCGCACGGGCCTTCTTGGCGGTGCCGCCTCAGACCACGCCCGGGGTCTGGAGCACGTGGGTGACGTTCGCCGCGAACGCGCCCGAAGCGCAGACCAGAACGAAAAGACTGGTGATGACGAAACCAAGTGTTCCCCGAAACATGCTCTTCCTCCTCGTCGCCTCCTGAGTGTAGCGAACCCTCAACGAGCCCCGTGGCCAGCCCTCGCGCGGCGCTGAGCTAGCGTGAAGCCCGCCGCGCGCGCGTCCCGCAGGCCGCGAGCCCGCGTTGGCGATCCCGCGCGTCGGCTGGCTGTGTCGCTCGGGCTACGAGTGGGAACAACACGTGGCGATCGGCCGGGCCTCGGGTCTCAGGCTGCAAAACCCTGCTCCACGGCGGCCGCGAAGCGCCGGAAATCGTCGACGTTCTCGACGCATAGGCGATGGACGATATTCCAGTCGATCTGCTGGTAGCTATGGACGGCAATGTTTCGAAAGCCGACGGCCCCGCCTTCATTCGCTTCGCGAGTTCTCCGTCGAGGACCACTCCGGCTTGCTCCCTACCCGCGCCTCGGCCTCGCGTTTGAGGTCGGCGTTCATGCGTTCGAGGCCGGCGTCGATACGCGGGCGGTAGAGCGCTTCGATCAGGCCCGCCAGCGGCCCCTCCATCACTTCGTGGTGGACGAAGTGCGTGGCGCCGTGCGCCGCGGGCTCGAGGATGCGACAGCGCGTGCCGCGGGCCAGCCACTGGTACCAGTTCATCGAGTGCCAACACAGCCGACGACCGGGCTCGACCACAGTGACGCGGTTGTCGACCACCTGCACCTCTTCGCCCAGCTTCGCGGTGATGGTCACCACCCCGCCCGGGCGCAGTTCACCCTCGGCCCGGGGCGAATAGGAGTTCCAGTCGGGGTAGCCCGGGAGATCGACAAGCACCTCCCAGACCGTGGCGGGTGGCGCCGCGATATCCACACTGCGCTGGGTTTCCCAGTGAGTGGTGCAGCCGAACGCGAGAAACGCAACAAGCCCTGCCACGGGGACGCGGCGTCGAACCACCGAAGGCGTCTGGATCCGCATACCCGGAGAATGCCACCCCTCCGTCGCGCCTGCCGGGGGGCCTGCTGGGGTCAGCCGCATGCGCGCGCCGCAATGGAGCGGCCCCCAGACGAGACCGGATCACAGTCGGGGCCCCAAGAAGTTGCCAGGGCGAACTCCGGGCGGATCGGTGACCAAAATACGACCCGTCGTAAAATGGTCGTGACTATTATTACGGCGGGTCGTATTTTGGTCACGCCAGGGAGCCGCGGAAGCCGCCCTACCCGGCCTGGCTGCCGTCGTCGTCGGTGGCGTCTGCCTGCTGGAGGGCGGCCTGGAAGAACCGGCGCAGCATCACTGCGGTGAAGAGCCGCGGCGCGAGGCGATCGAACCAATCGAAAAGCCGCCACACGCGTGGCAGCACGATGATCTCGGGGTTCTTCGCCACCTTCGCCAGCGCCGCGCGCGCAAAAGCGTCGACATCCATCGGCCGGCTGCGCTCGATTTCCTTTTCGGCGACCTGGCCCTCCTGGCGGCCGCGAAAAGTGCCAAAGACCCCGCCGTCGTCGAGCAGCGGCGTGCGGATCACACCCGGACAGAAGGCCGAGATGAAGACACCGTGGGGCGCCGCTTCGACCCGAAGCGATCGCGTCAGCCCCACCACGGCGTGCTTCGTGGCGCAATAGGCCGAGAGCCCGGGGGTGCCGATGCGCCCCGCCATCGAGGCGGTGCTGACGATGTGCCCGAAGCCCTGTTCGATCATCAGCGGGTAGACCGCCTGCACGCCCCAGACGACACCGAGCAGGTTCACGTCGACGATGTAACGCCAGTCGTCGACCGAGTGTTCCTCAAAGAGCCCACCAATGCCGATACCCGCGTTGTTGAAGAAGTAGTCGATGCGGCCCTCGCGCTCGAGGATGCCCTTCGCCACGGCCTCGAAGGCACCGGGCTCGCGCACGTCGAGCGCCACCGCCCGGGCCGCGTCGCCGAGACTCTTCGCGGTTTCCTGGGCCAGTGCCTCCTGCCGGTCGGCCAGCACCACGCGACCGCCCTGCGCCACCAGCGCCCGCGCCAGCGCGGCACCGATGCCCGAGGCGCCGCCGGTGATGAGGGAAACCGAATCGGCGTAGGTCCGAAGGGGACCGAGGGTCGCGGCCTCGGCGGGTGTGGTCGTCGACATGGAGACTCCGAGGGCGGAACGGGGGCGCATTCCAACGCGGCCAACCATAGGGGATCGCGCCGGGAAGAGGTGGGTCGGAGGGCGCCGCCCCGGAATTCGAGTGATATGCTGGCCCCCATCCCTTGGAGGTTCGCATGACCTACGCCGCGGGGCGTCGACTCTTCGACGCCGACAGCCACATCATGGAGTTGCCCGATTTCCTGGCGAAGCACGCCGATCCGGGCATGCGCGACCGGCTGCCCCCCATCGACTACAGCCGCTCTTCGATGGACGAGGGCGAAGGCTGGCGATTGGCCGAGGCGGGGGGACACACGCGCGCGTACGCGGATGAACTCGAAGCACTCGGCGGCCTCGGGCTGATTCGCGGTCCCAAGGAAGAGAAGGCGCTGGGAGCCTTCGACGCGGCAGACCGCACGCGCGCCTTGGACCTGCTCGGCTTCGAGAAGCAACTGGTCTTCTCGACGCTGAGTGGCACCGTGGTCTTCGACCGCCGCCTCGATCCCGAAATTCAGTACGGCGCGGCCCGGGCGCACAACCGCGGCATGGCGGCCTTTTGCGCCGACGACGCGCGGCTGCTGGCGGTGGCGAGTGTGCCGCTGCAAGACCCGGCCCTGGCGCTGCAAGAACTCGAGCGCGTCATCGCCGAAGGCGCGGGCGCCGTCTGGGTGCCCCACGGCGATGCCGGCGGACGCTCGCCGGGCCACCCCAACTTCGATCCCTTCTGGGCGCTCCTTGCCGAATCGAAGATCCCCTTCGTGATCCACGTGGGCGGCTTCCCGATTCAAATGCCGAAACCCTGGATGAACAACGGCCAACCCCGGCCCACGGATTGGATGGGGGGCGGCGAGAACGTTCGCGGCAAGGACTTCAGCATCATGCACCACGCGCCCGAGCGCTTCGTTTCGGCGTTGGTGCTCGACGGCGTCTTCGAGCGCTTCCCCAGGTTGCGCGGCGCCAGCATCGAACTCGGGGGCGGCTGGGCGCCGAACCTGCTCGAGCGCCTCGACTCGCTGGTCGAGATCTTCGGCCGCACCGAGCCGGCGCTGCGTGCCATGCAGCGAAAGCCTTCGCAGCAACTGACCGAGCAGTTCGGCTTCACGCCCTTCCCCACCGAAGACGTCGAGCAGTTGATCGCTCGCTCCAACGCCGACCTCTACCTCTTCTCCAGCGACTACCCCCACGCCGAGGGCGGCCGCAACCCCATCGGCCGCTTCGAGGCGAGCCTCTCCGCCTGCGACCCCACCGCCTGCAACGCCTTCTGGTCGGGCAACTTCGAGCGCCTCTTCGCCGGGGTGCTGTAGCGAGCACCGCCGCCCGAGCTTCCGCCGTCTAGCCCCTCAACCGTTTAGCAGCGCCATGCCGAAGGCGTTGTAGCGCTCGCCCTGCACGCGGTCGGCGAGTGCGTCGAGTTGCGTGAGTTCGCCGGGGTCGAGCGCCAGGTCCATGGCAGCGAGGTTGGTCTGCAGATTTTCGAGGCGGGTGGTACCGGGGATCGGCAGCGCGATTTCGCTGCGGGCCATCACCCAGGCCAGGGCCACCTGGGCCGGCAGGACCGCGTGCGCGCTGGCGATGCCGCGAATCTGTTCGACCAACGCCAGGTTCGCCGCATAGGCCTCGCCCTCGAAACGCGGCTGCATGCTGCCCCGGAAGTCGGCCTTCGCAAGGGTGTCGCCGGCCGCGAACGATCCCGTCAACATGCCCCGGCCCAACGGCGAGTAGGCCACCAGGCTCGCCCCGGCTTCGACGCAGGCGGGCAACACCTGGCCTTCGATGTCGCGGCTGAAGATCGAATATTCGGATTGGACGGCGGCGATCGGATGCACCTTCGCAGCGCGAGCGATGGTTTCCGCCGACGCCTCGGAGAGGCCGATGCCGCGGATCTTCCCTTCTTGCACCAGCTCGGCCATGGCGGCCACCGTCACCTCGATGGAGGTGTTCGGGTCTACACGGTGC
>CAJXIC010000082.1 GCA_913054385.1 uncultured Pseudomonadota bacterium | reverse complement strand
GACACCGCCGAGGGTTTCGACGCCCAGCGAGAGCGGCGTCACGTCGAGCAACAGGACGTCCTTCACGTCGCCCGCCAACACGCCGGCCTGGATGGCCGCCCCGACCGCCACGACCTCGTCGGGGTTCACGGTCTGGTTCGGCTCCCTGCCAAAGAGTTCCTTCACCTTCTGCTGGACCAGCGGGATCCGGGTCGACCCGCCCACGAGGACCACTTCGTCAATCTCCGACGCCTTGAGCCCAGAATCGGCGAGCGCGTTGCGACAGGGCCCGAGCGTCCGGTCCACCAACTCTCCCACGAGTTGTTCGAACTTCGCGCGCGATAGCTTCAACACGAGATGCTTCGGGCCGCTCTGGTCGGCGGTGATGTAGGGAAGATTGATATCGGTCGAGCTGGCGGTCGAGAGCTCGATCTTCGCCTTCTCGGCCGCTTCGCGGAGCCGCTGGATCGCCATCGGATCCTGGGTCAGATCGATGCCATGGTCCTTCTTGAATTCCCCGGCCAGATACTCGATCACCGCGTGATCGAGATTGTCGCCACCGAGGTGGGTATCGCCGTTGGTTGCCTTCACTTCAACGACGTTCTCCCCGACCTCGAGAATCGAGATGTCAAAGGTCCCGCCCCCAAAATCGTAGACCGCGATCTTTTCGTCGGATTTCTTATCGAGCCCATAGGCGAGGGCGGCGGCCGTCGGCTCGTTGATGATCCGGCTCACCTCGAGGCCCGCGATCTTTCCGGCATCCTTCGTCGCCTGTCGCTGGGCGTCGTTGAAGTAGGCGGGCACGGTAATCACCGCGCTGCTGACCTCCGTCCCGAGGTGCGCCTCGGCGGCGGCCTTCAGCTTCGCAAGCGTCATGGCCGAGATCTCCGGCGGCCGGTAGGTCTTCCCCTCGACCTCGATCGCCGCCATGCCATCGCTGGCATCGACCACCTTGTAGGGCACGAGGCTGGTCTCCTCGGGCACCTCGGAGACCCGGCGGCCCATGAAGCGCTTGACCGAGTAGATCGTTCGCGTCGGATTCGTGACCGCCTGGCGCTTCGCCACCGCGCCGACGAGCCGTTCGCCCTCATCGGTAAAGGCCACCACCGAGGGGGTCGTTCGCCCACCCTCCTCGTTGGCGATGACGCTGGCCTGTCCCCCCTCCATCACCGCGACGACCGAATTGGTCGTCCCGAGATCGATTCCGATGACTTTTCCTGTGCTTCCCATGCTGGTTTCTCTCCTGGCTGGATTTCCGCCGAAAGGGATCGGCGAAGCCCTCCCCCCGGTCCGTTCGCGAAGACCCGAAGCCTCGTCCCGGAGGCCGGAGTGTCAAGCGCCAAAACCGCCTAGGGGTGCGTTTTTTCGGGGATATCTCCATTTCCCCCGAGGGGATTATGGGACTCGGGCGCGAACCCGATGGGCCTTGCAGGCGTCTCAATCGAGGTCCCCAGGGCGCGCTTCCCGGCCCCAGAGCGCCCGGACAAAGAGGCTTGAATTGCCACTAACCCCCCGGAATTGTGATGGAATGCGTGGCTGTAGCCAATCCCTACGGCTATATTCGCGGCGCTCGATCCGGCGGCGATCAGGGGGGTGGTCACCGCGCTGGCGGCGAATCCAGATCGCTCGCTTCCGAATCGCCGCGTCCAGACCCTCGAGGGAATCACGGCTTCGCCCGTGTCGACTTCGCTCCGGGGAAGTCGGCAGCGGTCGGCCTAGGAGGTGAAGAGAAGGCGATGCGTCGGATCGCGATCCGCGTCGGCAACGCGCTGCTCTTCGTCCTCGCCTGCTTCCTGGTGGCCTCGGTGATCAACCGCTTCGCCGCCGCGGGCCTCGCCGTTCAACCGATCGCCGTTTTCGCGGTGGCGCCCGCGCCGGTCCCGGCGCCGGCACGGTGGGCCGACCGGACCGTGATCGCCGAGCGGAACCTCTTCGGTTCGCGCGCACAGCCCGTGGCCGTCGTCGAAGTCGTGGTCGATGAAGAACTCGAGGAACCGCGACTCCCCCTGATGCTGCTCGGCACGGCGGCCACCAGCGACCCCGCAACGGCGCGCGCTGCCATCAGCAACAAGAGTCGCAACCGACATCAGGTCGTGCGCGTGGGCGACCATCTGAAGGAACATCCGAAGGTCGAGGTAATCTTGATCGAGGCGCGTCGCGTGGTCTTGCAGAACGGCGCCAAGCGCGAGGAAATGTTGCTCGAGAATCGCGAACTCGTATCCCGGACGTCGTCCGCGCCGAGCGCCAATCCGGCATCGACCGGGAAGGCTCCGCCCACTCTTCGCGGTCCGCGCGGCAACTCGGGCCGGGCCAGGAAGGCGCGGAAGGGGACTTCACAGACGCAGCCCACGGCCAATGCTGGCCTCGTCGCGGCTCTCTTCGTACCCACGAACGAGGCCCACGACAGGACCTCCACCGATCTCCTCGAGGCGGCCCCCGACGGCGCCCCGCAACTGCTCGCAAACTGGCGATTCGCCGGCCTGCAACCCTGAAGCCCCACGGAAGCCACTGCATGCGATCCCGCGAAGAAGAACCGAACCACACCCGACACGGCAGCCGCGGGGCCAGCGCGCTTCTCCTGGCGCTCCTCCTGGCGTTGCTCCCCGCGATCGCCTTCGCGCAGGGGACGAAGCTCCCAGTCACCAAGAGCGCCTCGGGCGAGGAATTCGTCCACCTCGACTTCTCCGACGTTGAACTTCCGGCGCTGATCGACACCATCGCGCGCCTCACCGGAAAGAACTTCATCTACGACGATCGCGTCCGGGGTCGGGTGACGATCGTTTCCCCATCGCCGGTCACCATCGACCAGGCCTACGCCGTCTTTGAATCGGTCCTCAAGGTAAAGGGCTTCACCGCGGTCCCCGGTCCTGGCGGTGTCATGAAGGTGATCCCCGTCCGCGATGCGAAGGAAGCGAACCTCGAAACCATCAACGACTCACGGCCCAGCCTGAACCGCGATCTCTTCGTCACGCGACTGATTCCGCTCTCCTATATCGACGCCGAATCGATCACCAATACGATCAAGCCGCTGGTTTCGAAAGACGCCTCGATGGTCCCCTATCCGCCGACGAATACGATCATCATCACCGACACGTCCTCGAACATCCGGCGCATCATGACGATCCTCGAAGCGATCGACATCGAGACGCACCGCGAGGAACTCGCGGTCATCGCAATCCGCCACGCCGACGCACAGACCCTCGGCGAGCAGGTCGCGGAGATCTACCAGGCCGACGTCTCCTCGACCGGGAAGCGCAGTAGCAGTTCGTCGCGCACGCGCCGACGCAGCAGCGCACAAGCCGCGAAGGACGCCTCGAGTTCGGCGAACTCCGCTTCGCCGATCCGAATCATCACCGACGACCGCACGAACTCGCTGCTGGTGCTGGCGTCGCGCTCGCAGCTCGGCAGCATTCGCAGCCTGATTCGGCAGCTCGATGTCCCGGTGGTGGGCGGCGGACGCATTCACGTCTATTACCTGCGGCATGCCGACGCCGAAGAACTGACCCAGACACTCAACGCCCTGCTTTCGGGCCGGGCCAGCACCAAGCCGGGGCGCACCGGCAAAGCCGGCGTCCAGCCCCAGGCCCTGCGCTCGACGATTTCGGAACTTGCCCAGGGCATCACGGTCACCGCAGATGCCGCAACGAATTCGCTGGTGATCCAGGCAAGCCGAGAAGCTTACGACACCCTGCTCGGGGTGATCGAAAAGCTCGACGTTCCGCGCCCGCAGGTGCTGGTCGAAGCGCTGATCATGGAAGTCGACGTCGCAGACGGGTTGAATCTCGGCTTCAACGGCAGCCTCGCCTACCTGAACGGCAACGTGAACCTCTACGCAAACACCGTGTCGGGCGTGCTCACCGGGGGCGCATCGAATTTCATCGGGCTCCCCTTCGCGGATCCACCCACCGCGAATGGGCTCTACTACGACGCCATCATCAACGCCGCCGCACGCAACGCCTCCAGCAACATCCTTTCGGCGCCGCACCTGTTGACCTCGGACAACGAAGAAGCCGAAATTCGCATCGGCGACAATATCCCGATCATCACGAGTCGCGTCGATTCGGCCAGCGGAAACCTCGCTGGGCTGTCGAGCTCGGTGAACGTCGAGCGCAGGGACATCGGCATCACCCTGCGGGTGACGCCGCAGATCAGCGAGGGCGACACCGTGCGCCTCAAGATCTTCCAGGAGATCACGGACATCAACGAAGGCCTCACCGCGGAAACCGGGAGCCCCGAAGAGGTGGGAGTCGCCCTCTCGAATCGACAGGTCGAGAACACCGTCGTCGTTGCAGACGGGGAAACCGTCGTGATCGGCGGCCTGATCAGCGAGAACTACCAGGACTCTGTCGACAAGGTGCCGTGGTTGGGCGACATCCCCTTCCTCGGCTGGGCCTTCAAGCGCACCGAAAAGCGTCTGCGCAAAACGAACCTCCTCATCTTCCTCACGCCGCACATCATTCGCAGCGAGGAAGACATGGAATTCATGACCGTTCGCAAGCGCGAGGAGTTCGAGCGGAGCTCGGGCGAGATGGTTCATCGCAGCGACGTCGCGCGCCACGCCGATGAGACCGAACCCAGCCCGATACGGCGCCACCTGATCCACCACCAGCGCCGCTACCCCCAGGAGCGAATGCGCGAGATCGAACTCGCCAGGGCCGAGGAGAGCGCCCGCATCGACGACAACCGGCTGGCGCCCAAGACGCTCTACAGCGTCGAGACCACGCCCTTTGAAAACGACACCCTCGCGAGCGCCGCCCTCACGCGACTGGTGGATGCCGGCCACGACGGCATCCTCGTCGCCGAGGACCGCAATGGCCTGCTCCACTTCCGGATACAACTCGGCCCCTACGACGACGTCGAAGCCGCGCGGCAGACGGCCTACATCCTGCGCGAAGCCTACGAGCTCGATTCGTCGATCCAGGTCCTGGACCCGGAGACCGAAAAATGACCTCTGCGGCAGGCTCGGCACCGCAGCTCGACCTCGGCTCGATTCTCCTTGCGCGAACCGATCTCACCGAGGCAAGCCTCGAAGTAGCGCGCGCGAAGCAGGCCGAGGAAAACCTTCCGCTGGCCGAAATCCTCGTCGAATCCGGCCTCGTTCCCGAGGCCGATGTGCTCGCGGGGGTCGCCGAACTGCTGGGGGTTCCCTTCTGCGCCGATCTCGACATCGAAGAAATCGACGCCGCGATCGCGACCCGAATCCCGATCGCCTTCGCCAAGCAACACGAGATGCTGCCGCTGTCGCAATCCGAGGATGGGACCCTGCGCGTGGCCACGGCGCGGCCGATGGACACTTCGGCCCTCGACGATCTGCGCCTCGTCTACGGGGGCGCCGAGGTGGCGCTCGAAATCGCGCCGGAGAGCACGATCCTCGCGGCGATCAACCAGGTCTTCGACCTGCGTTCAGGCGCCACCGACCAACTCGCCGAGGCCGCCGAAGACGACCTCGACGCCCTCGCCACATCGATCAGCCATGAACCCCAGGATCTGCTCGACGCCACCGACGACGCGCCCATCATCCGGCTGGTCAATTCGCTGCTGCAGCACGCCGTCAAGGAGCGCGCCAGCGATATCCACATCGAACCCTTCGAGCGCGAGATCCGGGTTCGCTTCCGTATCGACGACGTGCTCTACGAGCCGATGAAGCCGCTGCCGCGCACGCTGCAGGCGAGCATCGCCTCGCGCATCAAGATCATGGGCGGCCTCGATATCGCCGAAAAACGCATGCCCCAGGACGGCCGCATCCGGCTCAAGATCGCCGGGCGCGACTACGACGTGCGGCTGTCGACCCTGCCGGTATCGCACGGCGAGCGGTTGGTCCTGCGCCTGCTCCCCGATTCCCAGGAACTTCTTGACCTGGCAAAAATCGGCTTTCGACCCCAGCAACTCGAGACCCTCGAACGCATCATCCGCCGCCCCAACGGCATCTTCCTCGTCACCGGGCCGACCGGTAGCGGCAAGACCACCACACTTCACGCCGCGTTGGCACGGATCAACCGCCCCGAACTCAACATCATCACCATCGAAGAGCCGGTGGAGATCCAGCAACCTGGGATCAGCCAGATCGAGGTCAACCCGAAGGTGGGGCTGACCTTCGCCGCGGGTCTCCGCTCGATCCTGCGACAGGATCCCAACATCGTCCTGATCGGCGAAATTCGCGACCTCGAAACCGCCGAAATCGCGATCCAGGCTTCGCTGACCGGCCACCTGGTGCTCTCGACCCTGCACACCAACGACGCCGCCAGCGCCATCACCCGTCTCGTGGACATGGGTGTCGAGCCGTTCCTGGTCGGCTCCTCGCTGGTGGCGGTCCTCGCCCAGCGACTCGTCCGCGTGCTCTGCCTCAAGTGCCGCGAAGCCCACGCCCCGGTGGCGGCCGATTTGCGTGAGATCGGCATCGACGATTCGCAGGTGACCGGCGAAATCTTCTCTCCCGTGGGTTGCCCCGCCTGCAGGGACACGGGCTACCACGGTCGCGTCGGGATCTTCGAGATGATGCTGGTAGACGATGACCTCCGGTCCATGGTGTCGGCGAATGTCGACTCCAAGACGATCAAACACCGCGCGGTGAGCAAGGGCATGGGAACCCTCCGGAAAGACGGAGCACGCAAGGTTCTCGACGGCACCACCTCGATCTCCGAGGTTCTCCGTGCGACCGAAGAAGAAGGGAACGTCGCGCAGATCTAGCGATCTTGCGGACCTTTCGAGAATCGTGCCGATCTACGCCTACCGCGGAGTCCATGCCAACGGGCGAGCCACCAAAGGGTCCGTCACCGCCGACAGCGAGCGTACCGCTCGCTCGCGCATGCGCGCCGAGGGTGTCTTTCTCACCGAGATCACCGAGTCCCAGGCCGACTCGTCGCGCGCCGCGAAGAGCGCCGGTGGCTCCGGGGGACGCTTCGATTTCAACTTCTCCCGCCCGATTCCGAGCATGGAACGCGCCATCGCCACACGACAACTCGCGACCCTCGTCGGAGCGGGCATCCCGCTGGTCGACTCGCTGACTACGCTCGTCCAGCAGATCGAACACGCGCGCCTGAAGTCGGTGATGGACGGCGTCCGCGATCGCGTCAACGAGGGCGCCTCTCTCGCCGACGCCCTGCAGCAGTCGGGCCAGTTCGACAACCTCTTCGTCAGCATGGTTCGAGCGGGTGAGGCCAGTGGCGCCCTCGCTGTCGTGCTCAGCCAGGTGGCCGACTACCTCGAAGACGCCGTGCGACTGCGCAACAAAGTAACCTCGATCATGGTCTACCCGAGCGTCATGCTGGTGTTCGCCCTGCTGGTGGTGGCGGCACTCGTCACCGTCGTGCTGCCACAGATCACGAGCCTGCTGCTCTCGCTAAACCAGCCCCTCCCCTTTTACACCGTGTGGATCATCGAAGGCTCCGCCTTCGCCCGGCAGTGGTGGTGGGCGATCTTTGCCGCCGTCGGTCTCTTTTTCGGCGGCTTTCGCATGCTGATCCGAACCACCTCCGGGCACTCGGCCTGGGACCGCCTCTGCCTGAGGCTCCCCGTGGTGGGTGCCATCGTTCGAGTGCTCGCGATCGCGCGCTTCAGCCGCACACTCTCGACACTCCTCGGTGCCGGCGTCGGGATCGTCCGAGCCCTCGAAATCTCCGAGCACGTCGCGAACAACGTGATTCTCGGGGCGGCCATCGCCAATGCCCGGACGAGTGTCGTCGAGGGCGCGCCACTGGCCGCGCCCTTGCGCGCGAGCGGTGAGTTTCCACCTCTCGTCACCACGATGATCGACGTCGGCGAACACAGTGGGAATCTCGAGGAAAT
>CAJXIC010000081.1 GCA_913054385.1 uncultured Pseudomonadota bacterium | reverse complement strand
TTTCCCCGCGAGCCATCTGGCTGTGATTGGTCTCGCCAGGGGGGCGCCATCCGCGTGGCCTAGCGCTCCTCCAGCCGGGCCAACTCGAGTTGGGCCTGCTCGCGTTCCGCGAACTCCCCCGCCGAGAGCGATTCCTTCAGCAGTTCGCGCGCGCGCTCCTTCTCGCCGAGTGCATCGAGTGCGAGGGCGAGGTGGTAACGCATGACCGGCGAGTCGGCGTCGAATTCGAGAGCAGCCTCGAAGGCGCGTGCTGCAGCCGAGGGCTCGTTTCGCTTCAGCTGCACCCAGCCGAGGGTGTCGAGAGTGTGGGCGCTGGGCCCCTTCCGGGCCGCGAGCTTCGCGAGTGCAAGGGCTCGCTCGAGCTGGGTGCCACGCTCGGCGAGTTCCCAGGCAAGATCGTTGGCGGCTCCGACGTGGCCGGGCCGTACCCGTACGGCTTCGCGCAGGAAGCCGATCCCCGCTTCGCGTTCGCCCAGCAGCATCGAGAGCTGGGCAGCGGTGTAGTAGCCGTCGGCGCTGTCGTTTCGCGTCGAAGCTGCGGCGGAGCGCCTTGCGAGTTCGCGAGCGTCTTCGAGACGGCCCTCTGCCGCCGCGATCGAACTCATTGCGTGCAGGGCCGGGCCGTGTTCGGGGTCGATCTCAAGTACGCGTGCGAACGATTCGGTGGCGGCCGTGCGATCGTCCGAGAGCAGTTCGACACGACCGCGCAGGTCGAGGAGGTCGGCGGTCTCCCCCTGGGCCTTCTGGGCCGCTGCGATCCCGGTCAGCGCTTCGGCGCTGCGTCCGAGGTCGACAAGGTCGTTGGCCAGTGCCCGGAGTGCGGGAAGCGAGTCGGTCGCGGAGAGATCAATCGCCGCGCCGCGGAGCAATGCGACCGCCGCCTCGGGGCCGTCGGTTGCTCGCGCCAGCCCGGCCCGCTCGACCGTGGAAGTGACGCTCGTGCCCTCCTTCTTCTCGAGATCATCGAGAAGCCGGTGAGCCGCCTCGTGGTTGCCCATCGCCGTAGCGGCTCGCACCGCGAGAACGTGGGCTTTGGATCCCGCCAGTGGGCGCTCCTCGATCTGGCGCTGGGCGAATTGCACGGCGGCTCCGTATTCGCCGAGTTCGAAGTGGATTGCGCCGAGCTGCAATGCCGCGTCGGTGGCCTTGGAATCGATGCGCAGAGCCTCGCGGTATTCGGCGGCGGCGCGGTCGAGGTCGCCGAGTTGCTCGGCGGCGCTGCCAGCCATGAAGCGCGCACCGGCGTTGTTGGGCCACAGGCGCAAGCCGGCTTCGAAAATCTCGAGGGCACCCGCCGGGTCGCCAGCATGTAGGCGAACGCTGCCCATGAGGAGATTCTTGTAGGCGGGCTCGCGGATCTGGTCGGCCAGTTCGGCCGCGCGCTCGATGTCGCCTTCGGCGATGAGCAGGTCAGCCAGCGCGAAGCGCAGCGCTTCGGGCTGGCCGGGCGTGCGGTCGACGGCGTTTTCGAGGGCCTTGCGCGCGCTCGTGGTGTCGCCGCGCCGCTTGTAGAAGCCCGACAGCGTCTGCCACGCCGCGGCGGTGTCGAAGAGGTCGACGGCCTCCTGGAGCACTTCTTCCGCCTCCGCTTCCCTTTGCTGCTCCACGAGCAGATCGGCGAGCGCGAAGCGCAGGGTGAAGTCTTCCGGCGCGTTTGCGACCGATTCTCGCCACATCGTGACCGCATCGTCGGCCCGGTCGAAGTCGACATAGAAGTTGGTTGCGTAATGGAGCAGCATCGCGTGCCCGGGGTGGGCGTCGAGGCAAATCCGGTACTGGGCTTCGGCTTCGTCCTGCTTCTCCTGCCCCGCGATGTGGGAGGCGAGCAGCGCACAGGCGCGGGCTGCCACTTCGCGGTTGCCCATGGCCTCGGCGGCGGTGAGCATGTCGCGGTGGGCGGCTTCGGCGGCGTCTAGTTGGTCGAGGTCGATATAGGCAGCGGCGCGGATCAGGTAGGCCTCGTAGTCGTCGGGGCGCAATGCCAACAGCGTTTCGGCATCCTCGAGGGCCGCTTCTGGGTTCCCTGCCCCGATATTGGCCTCGGCGCGGACGTAGAGGGCCCCGGCACGTTCGGGATCGATCGCCAGCACCTCGTTCGCGGTGCGCACGGCCTCTTCGTAGTCTTCGGCCTTGAAGAGCAGCCCTGCCAGCATCAGGCCGGCTTCGACACCATACTCCTCGGTACGGCTGGCTTTCTGAAGCGGCCAGATCGCCAGGCCATTGCGACCGGTCCGAACGAGGGCGACTCCGAGCCGGTAGTTCGCCTCGGCGTTGGTGGGGTCGGTGTGCAAGAGCACCCGGATCGGTTCGATCGAGGCCTCGAACTCGCCGGCCTCCTGCAGGGTTCGGACTTCGACCAGGCGCGATTCGCTGTCGCGGTAGCAGCCAGGGAGCAGCAGCAGCCCCCCCAGGAGTAGGACGAAGAGAGCGCGCGTCAAGGTCGTGCGCGGGGCTTCCCTGTGGGCATGCGGGGTGGGATCGCTGGACATCTTCGGGCTACTCGCCTCCGTCTAAAGGACGTGGGTGGGACGGGGGTCCCGGATCATAGGCTCGACCGCGCCGACCGCCAAACCAGCACTCCCGTGACGCGAAAGACGCCTGAAGGCCCCCCGAACGCGCCAGAAATTAGCTCCATCGATCCCCGAGGGGATTTCAACCGTTGCCGATCAGTTTCCGATCGGATCAGGTGTTGCGAAAACCTACCACCCCTAGAATCAACCCTCGCGAGAGGAAAGAGTTTTCACATTATGGCGAAAGTCTTCGGTCCAGCCTGCCCTGCGGCGTTGCGAGACAGTGGATTCGAGCAAGTAAAACCATATTAAAACAGGTAGTTACGGTGATTTTAGAATTTCGGTTCGACTGGCACCGCAATTGCAGTTGGTGGTGCTCGGTGAGGCCTGATTCCGTGTCTTGCGGATGCGAAACGAAGGATTCAGGCCACACCGATTCGAGGCCTCTTGATTCGTGTAGAGTGGCTGTCGAAGACAAAGAACTCGAAAGATTCAAGTGAATCACCGTACAAGAGTACGAAGCACGAAAGCACAAAAGGGAAAGACAACCATGCGTAAGTTGCTGTTTACAGCTGTTTCCGGGTTATTGGCATTGGGTTTCGCTGGAGCGGTGCAAGCCGCCACCTTCGACCCTGAAATCAGTCGAAGCAAGTCGAATCTCGGCGGGTTGCCGAGTATGAACGTATTAGGTGCCGCGGGCACGAATGCGACGTTGGCGCTTGATGACAGCGTCACCACCGATGCCAGCATCTGGGTGACGACGAACTACAACGCCGGCACCGCGCTCTACACGGGCGTCCCGCTCATCGACAACCTGTACTTCACCTTCCAGAATCAGGCCGGTTCTTTCGCCGCAGGCTTTCTGCGGCCGAACCCGATCGGTCCTGGGATCATGGGTAATGCAGGCGGCCCCGTCTACGGTGGTGTACAGCCGTCGAATGGCGTTACGGCACTCCAGATCGGTACGCTCTTCCTGGTGAACGTGATCGCTGGTGGTAACGACCTCCCGGGTCCGGGCTACAGCCAGGCGTACACCGAGGTCGCGGCCAACGTGATCGTCGGTGACATCACGCAGCAAGCCGGTCCGTACATCTCGGGCAGCCTGAAGATTTCGCTGATCAACACGGGTATCAACATAATCTCCGAGACCGACAGCCCGCGCTTCGGCGAACTCGGTGTCGCCTTCTGGGCCAGCGGCTCGGTGAACGAGATGGGCATGAAGCAGACCTCGATGTCGGGTACTGCGACAGCGTTCCTCGAGACCTTCAACGTCACGGTTGTGGCGGCTGGTGTCCAGACGAACGCGTACGGCGACGTGCACGTGCAGCTCGTTTCGCCGACGCGCGTCTTCACCCAGTTGGACGCGGGCAATACGCCGTCGAAGACCCAGATCGACCTCATGTTCGTCCCTGAGCCGGGCTCGCTCCTGCTCATCGGATCGGGCGTGGTGGGCCTCGTTCTGATCGGACGACGCCGGATGAAGAAGCGCTAGCGCGCAGCTTCAGCCACGTGGTAATCCACGAAGCGGCCACCCCTCGGGGTGGCCGCTTTTCTTTTGGGCGCTGTCCAGTTTGGGCGCTGTCCCGACATGAGCTGACGGGGGTTCGTCTCCGAAGCGGGTAGACTCTCTCGGCGCTTCGCGGGGGGGTATCGAGGGTGCCGCCCGCACGGTCTTTCTGAAGAGCGGGGAGAGAGCAGGGCCTTGGCAACGGCAGCGGGACCGGCGAATCCGCAGAGTGGCTGGCTTTTTGGGCCGGCTACGGACCTGTTTCTTGGCTGTGGACTTGGCTCGATCGCAATCAGCCTGGCCCTGATCTTCCAGGCCGAGGCGATTTCGCTCTGGGTTCCCGGAGCGCTGCTGGTGCTGCTCTTTTCCCTGCCGCACTACGGCGCGACGCTCTTGCGCGTCTACGAGCTGCCCGAGGATCGCCGTCGCTATTCGCTCGTCGCAGTGGGCGCCACGACGCTGCTGGCGATGGCCTTCATCGGAGGCCTGCAGAGCGCGTTCTTCGGTTCGCTGGTGCTGACGATCTACCTGACCTGGAGCCCCTGGCACTACACGGGACAGAACTACGGTGTGTTCCTGATCCTGGCGCGTCGCAGGGGCATCGCGGTGAGCCCCACCGCAAAACGCTTGCTCTACGCGTCCTTCATTCTCTCCTACGCGCTGACCTTCCTGGCGATTCACGGTCTCGACCGACCGGGCCAGTACGCGCCCGTCAGCTATGCCGGAACGATCTACCAACTGCTTCCCCTGGGTCTCCCTGCGGCCGTCTCGGTTCCCCTCTTTTGGGGACTCCTAGGGGCTTACGGCGTTAGCCTGATCGCAGCGGTGTCGCTCCTGTGGCGTGGCAGTTCTCTGGCTCAACTGGGTCCCCCGGCGGTGGTCCTCGTCACCCAGGCGCTCTGGTTCTCGCTGCCGGTGGCGCTGCGCTACGGCCTGGGCCCGGGCTCGGTTCCCGGGTTGGCGGGGATCTACGACGCCTACGGTTTTCTCTGGATCGCGTCGGCCCACGCCGTGCAATACCTCTGGATCACCACCTACTTCGCGAAGACCTCGGGCCGAGCCCCCTCGACCGGTGGCTACCTCGGACGTACCGCCCTGGCGGGGTTCGCGGTCTGGACGGTCCCGGCACTGGTCTTCGCGCCGAGCCTGCTGGGGTCGGTGCCGCACGAAGCCGGGCTGGCGGTGCTGGTGGCTGCCGTCGTCAACCTGCACCACTTCGTGCTCGACGGCGTCATCTGGAAGCTCCGAGATGGACGGATCGCGAAGGTGTTGCTGCGGGCCCAGCGCGAAAATCCAAAGACGCCGGGGTCCTCCCGGCACTGGGGCCTGCGCAGCCTCGCGCTGGTCGGCTCGGTCTGCATCGCGCTGGGGCTCGCGGCCCTCTTCGAGGAGGGCGCCCTTGAGCGGGCGATCGCGAGCCGGGATGTGCGGCGAGCGGCGGTCGCGGTTGAACGTCTCGGCTGGCTCGGGCGCGAGGGCCCGCGGTCGTACGAGCGTCTGGGTCGCCTCTACGCCGCCCGGGGCCAACCGGCGAGAGCCGAGCACTCCTTCCGCCGCAGCCTCGCGAGTCATCCGACGGTGGACGCGTGGCGTTCGCTGGCGCTGCTCTACGAGCAGTCGCGTAACTGGCAGGCCAGCGTCGCCGCTTATGACGGGCTTCTCGGCATGCTCCCGGACGATGGCCCGGGGGTCTATCGCCGCGGGCTGGCGCATCTCGAGGCCGGGAACCTCGAAGCCGCGGTGGCCGATCTGCGGCATGCCGAAGCGCTGCACCCAGAGCAGAAGATCATCGCGCTTTCGCGTGCACGCGCAGAAACCCGGCTGCAGCAGCGAGGCGAGCCCGAAGCGAAGCGTTAGAATGGCCTGCGCCGGACTGGCGGGTGGCCACTGCGGCCAGGGAACTTCGAGGGGGTGGGATGATTCGTAGGCTGCTGGACAGCGCCGCCTTCTACTACCTGGCGGCGCTCGTGCTCCTGCTCGCAGTGTTCTTCACCCAGTTCGAGATCGAGATCCCGAAGCGCTCCCAGGGGACCGTTCTGGACATCCGGAAACTGGCGAGTCGAGAAGATCTGAACCTGATCTTCGTGGTGATCGATACCCTGCGTTCCGATCGCCTCGGCTCCTACGGCTACGCGCGCAACACCAGCCCGACCCTCGACCGCATGGCGGCGAGCGGCATCCGCTTCGAAAATGTCGAGAGTCAGTCGAGCTGGACCAAGGCCTCGATGGCCTCGATGTGGACCGGGATGTATCCGCGCAGCACGCGGATCGATCATTTCTCCGACGGGATCCCCGAGGAGGCGGTGCTGCCCGCAGAGATCCTGCGGGACGAGGGTTTCGCGACCGCCGGGCTCTATCGCAACGGCTGGGTCAGCCCGAATTTCGGCTTCTCCCAGGGCTTCGACCTCTACGTATCGCCGAAACCCCGGAGGCGCGCGGCGCAGATCGAGGCCGAGTCGAACTTGAACCGCCAGATTCGGGGAAACGACCTCGACGCGACCGAGTCGGCGGTCGAGTTCATGCGCAATCACCAGCACGATCGATTCATGCTCTACCTCCACCTGATGGACGTCCATCAATATCTCTACGATGCAGAGTCGTCGCTCTTTGGGACCTCGTATTCCGACATCTACGACAACGCCATCCACTGGGTGGATCGCAACGTCGAGTCGCTGTTGGGAGAGATGGAAGAGCTCGGCATGGCCGACCGCACGATCGTGGTGGTCGCTTCGGACCACGGCGAGGCCTTTCGCGAGCATGGGGTCGAGGGTCACGCGAAAGACCTTTACCGCGAGGTCCAGAGCGTTCCGCTGATCATTGCCCTGCCGTTCTGGCTAGACCCGGGGATCGAAGTCGAAACCCGCGTCGCCAACGTCGACATCTGGCCGACGATTCTGGACCTGATGGGGTTGCCGTCGTTGCCCGGTGCCGAGGGGCAATCCCTGCTGCCGCTGATCGAAGCGGCGGCTGCGGGCGACGAGTCCCAGGCGGGAGAGTTGGCCACGCGACCGGTCTACTCGCAGCTGAATAAACGCTGGGGGCAGCCCCTCGAGGAGGGCGCGCTCGACCTGGTGGCGATCGTCGACGAACCCTATCGCTTCATCCGCATGGAGCCCTCGGGCATGAAAGCCCTCTTCAACCACGAGAGCGACGCCGGCGAGAGGGTGAACGTGGCGCCCACAGAAGCCGCGAAGGTCGAAGAGATGGAGCAGTTGCTCGCAAACTTCCTCGCGGAAGCCGCCACGCCCTGGGAGAACAT
The DNA here is from genome assembly GCA_913054385.1 of uncultured Pseudomonadota bacterium. Lineage (GTDB taxonomy): Bacteria > Myxococcota_A > UBA9160 > UBA9160 > UBA4427 > JAYGCV01. Next base: position 497 of record CAJXIC010000081.1, on the reverse strand, counting down.
GCCCACGGTCGAGATCGATGCCATGCGCCTGGGGCAGCTGCGGGCGCTGGGCTACTCGCTGCCGCAGGTGCGCGATCCCAAGCGCAAGGGCGAGCGCGAGGCGCTAGAGCGCGAAGCCGCGGCCGAGACCGCGGCCCCCGACGACCACTGAGACGGGGCCACCCGGTCGCTCAGGCAGCGCCGCGGGGCGCGCGCGCGCCAGACGCAGTGCGCAGTTTCGCACGACGCCGGTGTCGCTCGAGCGCGAGGTCGAGCAACTTGTCTAGGAGCGCGGGAAAGGCGAGGCCCGAGGCTTCGAAGAGCTGCGGGAACATCGACCCGCGTGTGAACCCCGGCAGGCTGTTCAGTTCGTTGACGAAGATCTCCCCGCTCCCGCGTGCCACCAGGAAGTCGACGCGGGCCATGCCCTCGACGCCGAGCACGCCACACGCCCGGCAGGCGATCTCGCGCAGCGACTCGATCACCTCTTCGGGGAGATCCGCGGGGATCCTCAGCTC
>CAJXIC010000080.1 GCA_913054385.1 uncultured Pseudomonadota bacterium | reverse complement strand
GTTCGATGTAAACGCAGTCTTCAACCACACCTTCGATCAGCTCACGGGATCCGCCTCCGTGAGCTACACCGACCTGGACTACCGCACTGACAACCAGTCTTTCCGCGACCGCGGGCTCGTGCGAGGTTCGGCGCAACTCGGCTACGCCTTCTCACCGGGCTACAGCGCCTTCGCGCGCGGCGAGATCAACGACCGCGACTACGAGCATCGCATTACGACCACCGCCGGCAACTCGGTCTACCAGAACTCGCTCGGTTACCGGATCGTGGGTGGCATCTCGTCGCAACTCACCGACCTGATCGCCGGCGAAGTCAACATCGGCTACATGGCCCAGAACTACGACGCTTCTGACTTCAAGGACGTCAGCAACGTGACGTTCGGGGCCAACCTGACCTGGTTCGCAACGCGGCTCACCACCGTGACGCTGAAGGCGGGCCGCGACGTGGTCGATGCAACCAGCGGCGGCGCGGGTGCCATCGTGTTTACGACCGCCGGGTTCGGCATCGAGCACGATCTGACCGACGACATCGAGCTGGGAGTCGACTTCGAGTACTACAACGGGGATTACGAGGGAGAATCTCGCGAGGATGACGGATTCCGCGTCTCGCCCGGGTTCACCTACATCATAAATCGCTTCGTCCACCTCGACGTGCGCTACCGGTTCGACAACCGCGATTCGAACGAAGCGGGCCAGGACTTCGACCGACACCAGATCGACATCGGCTTCGAGTTCCAGATCTAGGCACTCGTTGGACCCGATTCCGAGTTCCCCGCCGCCCGTTGAGGGCGATCTTGAGATCGATCTCCGCGCGATCTTCGGCACCCTGTGGCGTCGCCGCTGGGTGATCGGTGGCTGCGTTCTGCTGATCACCGCCGCTGCGCTGCTGGTGGTCTTCCAGCTGACACCCCGGTACACGGCATCGGCCCAGGTACTAATCGATCCACGCGAGCGCAAGGTCGCCGACGTCGAGGCGGTGCTGTCGGGCCTCTCCTCCGATGCCTCCACCATCGAGAGCCAGATCCAGGTCATTCGATCACGAATGCTCGCCGAGCGTGTGATCGACCAACTCGGCCTCGAGCGAGACCCCGAGTTCAACGCGGCGTTGCGCCAGCCCGGATGGACCAGCTCGTTCCGAAGCTGGGTAAAGGGTCTTCTCCCCGGCGAGGCCGCCGAAGAGACCGCTGAGCAGCGCCAGGAGCGAGAGCGCTCCAAAGTAGTCGACGTGTACCTGGAAGATCTGGCCGTTTCCCAGGTTGGACGCCGCTCATTTGTGATCGATATCTCGTTCACGTCTGAGAACCCGCGAATGGCGAGCCGGGTCGCCAACACGCTTTCTGATCTCTACCTGGTCGAGCAGCTCGAAGCGAAATTCGAAGCCACCAAGCGCGCCACCGACTGGCTGAACGAACGCCTCGGCGCCTTGCGCGAGCGGGTGGAGGGATCCGAAGGGCTGGTCGAGGCCTACCGAACAGAGCACGGCCTGGTGGTGGCGGCGGGCGTCACTATCGATGAGCAACAACTCTCTGCAATCAACACCCAGCTGACCGTGTCGCGCGCCGACCTCGCCGAAAAACGCGCCCGCTTTCGCCACGTGAATGAACTGCTGCAGTCGGGAGCCGGGGTCGAGTCGCTGGCGGAGGTATTGGCCTCGGACGTCATCGGCGACCTCCGCCAACGGCAGGCGGAGCTGGCCCGCGAACAGGCCGAACTCGAATCGCGCTACGGCGACCGTCATCCCCACATGATCAAGATCCGGGCGCAGCACACCGACGCAAATCACCAGATCGAGTCCGAGGTGAAACGGATCGTCGGAAACCTGGAGCATGAGGTCTCCGTGGCACATTCGCGAACGCGATCGTTCAAGACGAGCCTCGACCAGCTGCGCGGCCGACGCTCTTCGGAGCAGGTCGCCCGAATCCGCCTGCGCGAGCTCGAACGCGAATCGAAGGCAAACCGCACGCTCTACGAGTCGTTCCTGGGACGCTTCAAGGAGACCAGCCAGCAATCGGGCATCGCCGAGGCGGATGCTCGCCTCATCTCCCGGGCGGCGGTTCCGGTAAACCCGAGCTATCCGCGCAAGGGCCTGTTCGCGGTTGTCGGGCTGCTGTTCTCCGTGGGCGTCGCGTTCGTCGCGGTCTTCGTGCTGGAGAGGCTCGACAACGGCTTCCGCACCGGGGCCCAGCTCGAGCAGACCCTGGGGCTCCCACACCTGGCCTCGGTCCCCGAACTCTCGGTGCAAGATCGGACGGTCTCAGGCGAGACCCTGGCGCCCGAAACTTATGTGCTCGCAAAGCCACTCTCAGCCTATTCCGAGGCGCTTCGGAGCCTGCGCTCAGCCGTGCTTCTATCGAATGTCGACGACCCGCCGCGCGTCATCGTGCTGACCTCGGCGTTGCCTTCCGAGGGCAAGACGACGATGGCGCTCAGCCTGGGCCGCTCAGCGGCAGCCTCGAACGTGCGCACGATCGTGATCGACGCCGATTTGCGGAATCCGAGCGTCGCAAGGACGCTCGGCTTGAAGCCCAAGGCGGGCCTGGTGGAATACCTGGCCGGTCAGGTTTCACTCGACGAGGTCCTGATCGTCGACGAGGCCTCGGGGCTGTTCGTGCTACCCGGGATCGCGGGCTCCTCCCCCGCAAGCCCGCCCGACCTGATCGGCTCGGCAAGCATGCGGTCCCTACTCGAGAAGCTGAAGACCGAGTTCTCGCTGGTCTTGCTTGACTCGGCGCCCGTGCTCGTCGTTTCCGACACTCGAATCCTAGGCCAAATCAGTGACAAGCTGGTCTTCATCGTCCAGTGGGAAAAGACGCCTCGCGGAGCAACCGAAGAAGCGGTGCACGCGCTGCGCCAATTCGACGTCGATATCGCGGGTGTAGTCTTCAGTCGACTCGACCTGCGGCGCCACGCGAGGTATGGCTACGGAGACTCCTACTCCTACTACGGGAAGTATTCGGGCTACTACACCAACTGAGCGTGCTTCCCCCACCGAGGGGCCGATCCTCACCCGGAGCGTCGCCAGCCTGGTAGTGGCCCTCGCGCTAGGACTTGCATTGGTCTGGCTGAGCGCGCCACGCTTTCTCGGCGCCCTCGACGCACTTCCGGCTCGCAACGTCCTCTGGGAGATTCGCAAGGAGAGGCCCGTTAGCGCCGAACCGATCGCCCGGGGCGCCACGGCGCTGGAGAGATCACGACGCTGGTCTGGCACCCCCGCACACCTGCTTTCGGATTTGGCGCTTCTGAAGCTCCTGCAGAGCCAGTTGGCCGAGGACGAACCGACCGTTGACACAGAGCGGCTCCTGGCCGAATCGGTCGAAGCCCAGCAGGCCAGCCTCGCCAAGGCACCCGCCGGCAGCAACGGCTGGGCGCGGCTCGCGTACGCACGCTACGAGCTCGCCGGGCTCACCCCGGGCGCACGCGACGCGCTCGAGATGTCGCTACTCACCGGCGGCATCGACCTTCCCCTGCTCTCTTTTCGGCTTCACCTCATGCTGCGCGAGTGGGACACCCTCGAGTCGCCGTTCGAGGATGCCGCACACCGCGAAATCATCGGCCTCACCCGACACGGACGCCCGGGCTATGAAGCCCTGGTGGATATCTACTTGTCGTCGGGCCACGGCGAAGTCATCGACGCGGTGCTGACGGAAACTCCTCGAAAGCACGCACAGTTCACGCGTCAGCTCCAAGCTCGCCTCGGCCTTCGTTGACACAGGTCTAGTCGGACCAGATCGATTCGCACTGACGCCGACGGGGCCGCCAGCCGAGGCCCCCGAGACCGATGGCTACGAGCAGGGCCGTATTCGGTTCAGGGACCGCCGGGGGTTGGTGTCCCACTCGACGATGTAGCGCCCGGATGCGTTGGGATAGTGGTCGTTCCACGTCACGTTGCTCGAGTCGGGCGAGAACCAGGTGGTCAAGTAGTTTTCCGCCCCTCCGGCACCGGCGTTATTCGGCTCGCCGCCGGCCCAGTGGCTGTAGGACCACGGCGCCGGGCTGCACCTCGACCCACACCGGCTCGATGTCGCGGATCTTCGGGTCCGCGAGGATGTCGTAGGGCTCGGGGTGCAAGCTGTGGGTGATGTCGACGAACTTCGCAAGCCCCACGCGGTGCGAGCCCGGGACGTAGGCCATGCCGCCGCCCTCGCGGGTCGAACCCTCGAAGGGGATCCACACCGAGGCCTGGTCGGAAGGGGTGATCGGCCAGAACGGAAGATCCTGGTGGGGGTCGGTCTCGCGCCCACCCGGTTCCTTGTAGAGCGCCTGGTCGTGCCAGACACGAACCGCCTTTGCGCCCAGCAACGCGGCCGCGGCCTCTCCCAGGCGCGGATGAAAACTGAGGGGCCGCACCGCTGGAAAATCTTCCCAGAGGTTCATGCACTGGATGAAGGACTGCTCGTAGAGGCTCTTCTCGGAGACCTTGCGGGTGTCGCCCTCGGTTCGCACGTCCACCGCCGCATCGACGGCCGCCCCGAAGCGCTCGAGTTCCTCGGCGTTGAGCACATCTTCGACCACCACGAAGCCGTCGCGTTCAAAGCGGGTGACGTGATCCCCGGTGACGAGGCTCACGAAAGCAGCCTCTCGGCGAGCCACTCGTGAAAGGCCTCGAGACTTTTCCAACGGGTGGCCACGCGCAGCGGGCGCGCTTCGGCGTCGACGTGCATCTTCCCCGCGTCGTCGAGGCGGATGCCGAGCTCCTCGATTTCGAGCAGTGCCTCGGACTCGGCGAGGTAGACCGCCACGCAATCGTAGAGCGTCGTGCTCTTGGATTCGATCCGCTCGGCCGGCGCCCCGACGGCCGTAAGCCAGGCGCGGTAGTTCTCGAAGAGCGCCTCGAGCGCTGGGCCGCGACCCGCGCGCACGCTCTGATACAGGTCGCCCTTCAGGTACACCAGCCCGCAGGTGTCGAGGGGCGTGAGCGTCACCGACCAGTCGGCCGCGAAGACGCGCCGCGCCGCCTCGACGTCGCAGCGCACGTTGTACTCGGGCACGACGTCGGCGCTTTGGCGATAGCCGAGGTGCACCGATCCCTGCATGCCGACGAAGCGCGCACGGCCCGCCAGGCGGGGCTCGCGCTCGAGCGCGGCGGCGACATTGGTGAGCGGCCCGATCGAGACGATGCAGGGCGGTTCGGGCGAGGCGAAGGCCGCTTCGAGAAGCAGGCCCACTCCGTCTTCGGCGATGCGCCCCGGGTAATCGGCGAGGGTGTAGCCTTCGGCCCAGGCCGCCTGGGGGAGCCCCCCCGCGGAGCGCTCGTCGGGCGGGCTCGGCACCCCGATCCCCACCGGGATGTCGCTGCGCCCCGCGGCTTCGAGAAGTTTCGCTGCGATACGCGCGCGCGCTTCGGTGTCGCCGTGGGCCGTGACGAGGGCGCGGCAATCGAGGCCGGGCGACTTCAGCAACTGGACGATCGCCCAGCTGTCGTCGATGTCGGTGCCGACGTCGGTGTCGAGGATCACGGGGGTGGGCATCACGTGGCTCCCCGACGCCGTATCCGCTCGCCCGGGGTCGGTACCAGTAGGATGCGATCGATCGCCACCGCGAGCTTCGTGCCCAGTTGCCAATCATCCCGCGGCGCGAGCGCAAGTTCGATGGCAACGCTGCCGAAGTCGACGGCCAGCGGCTCTCGCGAGACGATTTCGCCGATGGCGCGGTAGCGCCATCCCTGTTGGCGCTCGAAGCCTGGCAGGTGCTCGCGGCCGTCGTCAATGGCTTCGGTGAGGGCCCCGATGGTCACCACCTCGAGCGCGGCCTCATCGAGTTCGCCCGGGGCCAGCGCTGCGTCCGACGGCGAGAGCGCATCGAGTACCCGCAGGCGTTGGCCTTCGATCTCGACTTCGGCTTCGTTTCCGCGTCCGCTGGTTCGAATCAAGCGCAAGACTGCCCCTCGGAGGGCGATCCCCACCGACCCTCGGACCGAGCATATCGAAGCTCCGCGAGCCGGGGGCCAGCGCTCATCCGCTGTGCGACACTCTCGAAGTGCCCGAGAGCTTGAAGAGCGCCGCCGCCTGGGTCACCACCCCTGTCTTTGTCGTCAGCTTTGCTGCGGTGCTCTTCCTCTTCGATCCCATCCAGCGGATCGCCATGCTTTTTAGTCGGCACGCCCAGCAGGTGGCGGCGGGCTGGTTGCAGGTGTGGCTGATGCGCTCGCTTTATCTTTCTGGCGCGAGTATCCGGGTCGAGCGCTCAGCAAAGGTCGAGAAGGACACCTCCTACCTGATCGTCGGCAATCACCAGAGCCTGATCGACATTCCACTGGTGGGTGCGCTGTTGTTCTCGAACTTTCCGAAATACGTCTCGAAGCAGTCCCTCGCAAAGTGGATCCCCAGCATCTCCTACAACCTGCGCAACGGCGGCCATGCTCTCATCGAGCGCACCAACCGCGAGCAGGCCATCGCCGCCATCACCCTGCTCGGGCAGAGTGCCCGGGAAAGGGGGGTCTCGGTGCTGATCTATCCCGAGGGCACGCGCTCGCGCGCCGGAGAACTGCGGCGCTTCCGAACCGGCGGGGCCCTGGCGCTGCTGGAAGTCGCTCCCGACCTCGAGGTGGTTCCCTTCGTGGTCGACAACTCGTGGAAATTTCTGCGTCACAACCTGCGCCCGGTGCCCTTCGGGATCGAGCTGAAGGTATGGATCGGGGACCCGATCGCGCGACGCGCCGACGAGGACCCGGCGGAACTGATCCACGAGGTCCGATCGCAGATCGAGAAGACCCTGGAGCGCTGGCGGGGCGGCGAAGCGCCCAACGCCTAGGCGCCGAAGACGCCGAGGCCCACGAGGAGCGCGCCGCCGAGGGCGACCCCGAAGAGCGCCCCCACGCGCACCACGCCGGGGCCGAGTTCGGCGACCCAGGCGATGATGCGGCGCACGCGTTCGAGCCCGACGAAGGGAAGCGCCAAGCCGGCGAGCCCGATCAAGAAGCCCGCGGTCTGCACGAAGTCGGGCCAGTAAGCTGTCATCCCCGCGAAAAAGAGCACGAGCCCCATCCCGATCCGAAGCGCGCTGCCGAGTGCGAGCAACCCCCAGCCGAAGCTGTGGCTCACCCAGTCGAGCAGACGGAGCGGTGCCACCAGCGCCGCAGCGCTCCCCGCGACGATCAGGAAGCTGACGAGAATTGCGAGATCGGTCATGCGTTGTTCCTCAGTCGGCCCAGGGATCGAAGTCGCCGACGCTCCAGACGTTGCCTTCCGGGTCGCTGCAGGTGTAGCCGCGGCCGCCGTGCTCCTTGTCCTCGAGCGGGTCGATCACCTTGGCGCCCTTCGCGACGGCGCGCTCGTAGTGGGCGTTGGCATCGTCGACCACCAGGTAGGCGCTGGCGGTGACGAGACCATCGGCGAAGCGCGGCGGTTTCTGCACCTCGCCGAACACGCCCTCGTGCGGGTGCGAGCCGAGCATGATCATGCCGTCGCCCAGGGTGAGCTGCGCGTGCGCGATCGTGTCGTCTTCGCCCGGCACCACCAGGTGTCGCTCGAAGCCGAGGGCATCGCAGAGCCAGTCGATGGCCGCCGGCGCGTCGTCGTAGCGAAGCGAATGGATCACGGGAGAACGTCCCGGAGTGGGCATCTCACGACCTCCTCGCTCGCGTGCGAACGCGGAAGAGAGTGTAGTCCTGGGCAAGGACCCGGGGCAACGCGGCCACGGCGTGCTCACGAATGCGATATTCTAAAAAACGCGTCGAGGAGGAACCCGTGAAGCTTCGCGAAGCGCTAGAAGCCCACCTCGTCGAGACCGGGGTGCGCTCGGCCGAAACTCCTGCCGGCCGGCTCTACGATAGCGACTGGTTCGTGTTCTACGTGGGAT
>CAJXIC010000079.1 GCA_913054385.1 uncultured Pseudomonadota bacterium | reverse complement strand
CTTGACACCTCCGATGCGGCTTCCGTAGCTTGCGGGCGGCAGGAAGCCCCGGCCGTTCCCCGCGCCCCCCTCATTCCGTGCACGCCGAAACCGTGCGCCCAGGAGACCCCTCATGGATCGAAGTGGCAAGGCCGTCGTGTGTCGCGAGTTGAACGTCCCCGTTCTGGTGGAGACCGTCCAGGTCGCGGGCCCGAAGCGAGACGAAGTGACCCTCAAGATCAAGGCCTGCGGCGTCTGCCACAGCGACTTCTCCGCGACCAACGGCACGATTCCGATCCCGCCGCCCCTGGTGTTGGGCCACGAGGCCTGCGGCGTGGTCGAAGAAGTGGGCGAAGGCGTGAACAACATCAAGGTGGGCGACACGGCGATCGTCTCCTGGGTCCCCATGTGCGGCGAGTGCAAATACTGCGCGATGGGCCGCCCGGCACTCTGCGATGTGGGCGCCCGCGCGACGATCTGTCTGCCCGACGGCACCAGCCGTCTCACCGATTCGGATGGCAACGCCCTCAACCATTTCGCCGGCGTTTCGGTGATGGCGGAATACGCCACGGTGCACCGTGACAACATCATCCTCATCGACCCCGAGATCCCCGCTGCGGCAGCGGCGCTGGTGGGCTGCGCGGTGATGACCGGCGTGGGTGCCGTGCTCAACACCGCGAAAGTCCAGCCGGGCTCGTCGGTGGTGGTGATCGGTGCCGGGGGCATTGGCCTCAACGTGATCCAGGGCGCCGCGCTGGCTGGCGCAGAGAAGGTGATCGCGATCGATCTCGAGGACAAGAAGCTCGAGTTCGCGGTCGAATTTGGGGCTACCCATCGCATCAACCCCTCGACCGATGGCGACGCCGTGGCGAAGGTGATGGAACTCACCGGCGACGGTGCCGACTACGCCTTCGAGTGCATTGGTCTTGGCGCCACCGTGAGCCAGGCCTACGCCTCGATCCGCAAGGGGGGCACCGCCGTCGTGGTAGGGGTCTCGAACCTCGCCGATACGGTGACGCTCGGCACCTTCATGATGCCCTTCCAGGAGAAGGTGCTCACGGGTTCGATGTACGGCAGTGCGCGCCCGCGCGAGGATTTCCCGAAGCTCCTCGCCCTGTATCGCGCCAACCGGCTGAAGCTCGACGAGTTGGTGACCGCCACCTACTCGATCGACGAGGCGCCGCGGGCCTTCGAGGACATGCTCAGCGGCGTCAACGCCCGCGGCGTGATCCTCTTCTAGCGCGCTGCGCACCCGTGATCCATCAGGCGACAGCATCCAAGGCGTGCCAATGACGCGAAGAAGGCGGATCCGCACCGCGGTCGTCGTTCTGCTGGTGTTGCTCGCCCTCGGATTCATCTTTCGCGGCGAAGCCGAGCCGGAGGTCGAGCCGGGCTCGACCCTCGTGCTGCGCGTGAGCGGCGCCTATCCCGAAACGGTCGAAGCACCGCTGCTGGCCCGGCTCCTCGGGGAGGCGCGAGAGCCCTTCCTCGATCTGCTCTCGATACTCGCTCTGGCCGAGCGGGACGATCGCATCGAGACGCTGCTGGTTCGGCTCGGCAACCTCGAGATCGGCTGGGGAAAGGCGCAAGAACTGCGCGATGCCATCGAGCGCGTCGGCGCCGCCGGGCGGCACACGATCGTGTTGCTCGAAACGAACGCCCTCAGCGCCAACGGCGAGTACTTCGTCGCCAGCGTGGCCGACGAAATCTACGCCGCCCCGGGCGCCATGACCCCGGTGATGGGCCTCTCGATCGAGGCCTTTTTTCTCGGCGGGCTCTTCGAGAAGCTGGGGATCGAATTCGACGTGGCGAAGGCGGGTCGCTACAAGGGCGCCGTCGAGAGCTATACCCGCAAGGATTTCTCAGAAGCCGTGCGCGAGAACATGGCTTCGATCCTCGACTCCTTCGACCGGCAGTTCGTGAGTGGCATTGCAGAGGCCCGCGGCATGACGATCGAGGAAGTGCGAGCGGCTATCGACACCGGGCCAGTGATGCCGAAGGATCTCGTAGCTCTCGGCATGATCGATGGCGTGCGTCACGTCGAAGAAATCGCCTGCGATTGCGACGAGGACGCGAAGCTGATCCTTGGTCGGGACTACCGCAACATCGATCCGGCGAGCGTCGGCTTCAACGCGGTGGCGCGCTACGCCATCGTCTACGGAAGCGGGGTGGTGCTTTCGGGTTCCGGGCGCCGGGGGGCGCTCTCCGATCCGGTCTTCGCCGCCGACGCCTTCGGGAAAGCCTTCGGGGACGCGATCCGTGCCGACGACATCGATGGGGTGATCCTGCGCATCGACAGTCCCGGCGGTTCGGCGATGGCTTCCGAGGAGATCTGGTACGACGTAAAGCGGGCACGCAAAAGCGGCAAGCCGATCGTGGCTTCGTTCTCCGACGTTGCGGCCTCCGGGGGCTACTACGCAGCGGTCGCGGCCGATGGCATCGTCAGCCCGCCGGGGGCGCTCACGGGTTCGATCGGCGTCTTCGCCCTGCGCCCGATCGCCGAGCCGCTGCTTGCGAAACTCGGCATCTCGGTCGAGACCATGCGCCGCGCACGCCACGCCGATTTTCAGTTCGTCCTCGAGCGCCCCTCGAAGGGATCGCAGGAGAGGCTCCAGGCCAGCGTGCTCGCGATCTACCAACTCTTCCTCGAGCGCGTCGCCGAGGGCCGCAACCTCGATGTCGCCCGCGTCGACCAGTTGGCAGAGGGGCGGGTCTGGACGGGCGAGCAGGCGTATGAGATCGGGCTCGTCGACGAACTCGGTGGCTTGCACGCCGCCGTGCAGCGCGTCAACCGCATGCGAGGCATCGACGAAGATGCCGACGTGCTGCTGGTGCCCTACCCCCAGGCCCAGACCCTGGGCGAACAGATCGCCGGCCTGCTGAAGGGCGGCTTCGATCCCGCTTCGCTGTGGCTGGAGGCGTTGCCCGCACCACTGCTTGAACTGCGTAGCTGGCTCTTCGATCTGCCCTTCGAGGTTCCGCTCGCGGTGTCTCCGGCGATCTTCAAGATCGACTGACGGCATGGCGATGGTCGAAGCGAGCGACGGCGTTCGACTGTACGTCGAAGCCCACGGCGCGGGGATTCCCTGGCTCTTCTCGTGCGGATATTGCACCACCCGCGAGAACTGGCGCCCCCAGGTGGAACCGCTGGTGGCCGCCGGGGCGCGCGTCATCCTCTGGGACTACCGCGGCCACGGACTCTCGGGAGCCCCCGACGACGCGTCCGGTTACACGATGGAGCGGGTCGTAGACGACATCGGTCGCGTCCTTGACTGGGCCGCTCCCGGTGAAGCGGCGGTGCTGGCCGGGCTCTCCTTTGGTGGGCTGGCTTCGCTGCACTTTGCGAAGCGCTTTCCCGAACGCGTGCGAGGGCTCTTCCTCGCTGGCAGCGGCCCCGGCTTCAAGAAGCCCGAAGCCCAGGCGCGCTGGCAGGCGCAGGTCGAGAAGACCGCGCAGATCATCGAGGCGAAGGGGCCCGAGGCACTCTGCCGTGGGCGCGGGGCCGCCACCACCATCGGTCGCGACCTCGAGGCCCCGGCGGCGAAGCGCGCCGCGCGAGCGATCGCGGCCCAGGCGCCTGCCGCGGTGGCCGCCTTCGGCCGTCTGGTCACGGGCCCGGCGGAATCGGTGATCGACGATCTCGCGTCGATCGATCTGCCGGCGATGATCGTGGTGGGGGAGGAAGACGCGGCCTTTCGAAGGGCTGCGGAGGTGATGACGGCCCGCCTCCCCCGTGCCGAATCCCTGTGCATCCCCGGCGCGGGGCACATCGTCAATATCGAGGCGGAAGCGGCCTTCAACGCGGCCGCCACCGGCTTCCTGGCATCTCTCGCGGCGAGCTGAGAGGCCGAGGGTAGGGGGCGGTAGGGACCCCGCTGCCGCGGCTCTCCCACTATCTTCGGGCGTCCGCGGAACTTTCGGGTGTTCTCCGGGTTGGCATTCCCGGCGGAGGCGTCCTTGCGCGAAATTGACCCCGACGCCCAGCTGATGTTGGCCTTCCAGGCGGGCGACGTTTCCGCCTTTGAGAAGCTCTTCGAACGCTGGGCGCAGCCGTTGCTCCGGTATCTCGAGCGGATCGTGCGCGACGCCGCGACCGCCGAGGAACTCGTCCAGGAGGCCTTCCTCCGCGTGCACCGAGCGAGAGCGCGATATGTCCCCGAAGCAAAATTTTCGACCTGGCTCTACCGCATCGCCACGAACCTCGCCTTCAACGAGTTGCGCCGGCCGCGCAGTCGCAGCCACCACGCGAGCATCGACGACGAGACCACCGGGATTCAGCTCGCAGCTCGCGAATCGAGCCCCGAGGCACGCGCCCACGCTCGCCTGCTCGGCGAAGAAGTGGAACGCGAGATGGCCGAACTACCGGAACGACAGCGCATGGCGCTGTGGCTCTCGGCGGTGGAAGGTCTCAGCTACGCGGAAGTCGCGGAGGCCCTCGAAACCAGCGAGAAGTCCGTGAAGAGCCTGGTCCACCGTGGCCGAGCCCGCCTCGCGGAACGGCTACAAGATCTTGAGGTGTAGCCCGGGCCGCCGCCCGGACCGCTCCCCTCGAACGAGGAAACGACGATGCAAAGAGACCACGACGAAAGGCGCCGCGATGCGCAGACCGAACTCGACGAGGCCCTGTCGGCGTTGCACGACGCAGAGCTTTCCGAAGAGCAGGCCGCGGCCTTGCGTGCGCGGGTCGACGCCGAGCCCGCGCTGGCACGTCGGCTCGATCGCTTCGACGCAGTCGACCGCCGGCTGCGCGCTCACGCGGCCCCCGAGGTTTCGGGAGACCTCTTCGCCCGCCTGCAGCGGCGTATCGAGAAAGACCGAAGCGGATCGCATGGAAGCGCCCGGCTCCGCACGCCGGCGCGGCGTCTTCTGGGAGCGCGCCTCGGTCTGGCGGGCGGGCTCGCCGCGGCTGCGGCGTTGACCCTCTACCTCGCGCTGGGCAGCGGACCCGGCAACGATCCCGCTCGCGAGGCGATGCCCGGCCTGGTCAAGAGCGCGATTGCGCCGGAAGGCTCGCCCCCGTCCAGCGCCGAGACGGTCGTCGCCGAGCGCGAAGCGGTCGCTCGCCCCCTGTTGCCCGAAGTGGTCGCAAGCGCGCCGGGGATCGCAGCGCTTCGGGTGCCGGCGCTCGACGCGGAATGGGCCGCGGCCAGCGACGAAGAGGTCGCCATCGCGATGCAGTACCAGGTGCTTGCGGATCTCGAGCTGATCCGGGATCTCGAAATACTCGAGCTGCTCGCCGCCCTCGAAGAAGTGGGGTCGCGCGGATGAGCTGGCCGCGACTTCTGGTCCTCGCGCTGCTGACAGCGGGTCTCCTTGGGGCCGCGGTCTCCGCCGAGGGGCCGCCTTCCGAGCGCCCGCCCGGGGTGCGCGCGCATCCGCACGGCCAGCCGCCGAGCGTGGTTCGGGAATACCTCGAATCGCGCTCGCCGGCCGAGCGCCAACAGCTGCGCGAACTCGGTCGCGACGAGCGCCGGCGCGCAGTGCGCGAGGGAATCGAGGCGCTCACCCCGGAAGAGCGCGACGCCATGCGGGGAAGCCCCGGTTCTTCGCCGGGTGCCGATCGGGGTGGGCGAGGTGCCGGCGGCTGGCACCGCGACTTCGAAGCCATGACGCCAGATGAGCGCGAGGCGTTTCGCTCCGAGTTGCGCGGGCTGTCTCCCGACGAGCGTCAGGGCGCGCTGCACGAACGCTTCGGCGATCCGGACCGGCGGCCCGGCGGCCGGAACAAAGATCGCATGCGCCGCAATTTCATGCGCGACTACGTCGAATCGTTTCCCGACGGCGAACGCGAAGCACTGCGCGAAGAACTCCGCGACCGCGGCCCCCGCGAGCGTCACCGCCTGATGCGCGAGCGCCTCCGGGGACTTCCGCCTGAAGAGAGGGAACGCCTTCGCGAGCGCTTCCGTTCACTCGGCCGGGGCGAGCGCGAACGCATGCGCGAACGCATGCGCGCGGACGACCCCGGAGATTTTGGTCCGGGTCGGGGGCGACAGAGACCGGACGATGGGCCGCGCCGCGAGTGGCGCGAGCGCCTGCGCGATCTTCCGCCCGAGGAGCAGCATGCGCTACGAGACCGGTTGCGCGACTACCGAGATCTGTCAGCCGAAGAGCAGGCGCGCTTGCGCGCTCGTCTCGATCATCTCGAAGCGCTCTCCCCGGAACAGCGCGAACAGTTGGAGGCACGCGCGGAGCGTTGGCGCGGCATGCCCGAAGAACGGCGCGAACGTCTGCGCCGGCAGATGCAGCGTCTGCGCGAACTGGCACCCGATGAACGCCTCGAGCTGCTCGACCTTGTCCTCGAGGAAGAAAGCCCGGATCGCCCCGCCGATTAGGCCTCTGGGTCTGCCTGGCGGCGCAGGGCCGGCGCGCCCCCGCGAAAGTGCGAGGCGTCAAAACCCTGGCCCCGCATCAGTTCGACGAGATGGGCGCTCACCAGACCAAACTCGCAGTAGAGGACGTAGCGTTCGTCTTTCGAGAAGGTCGGCCAGGCGCGCTCCGCGTGGGCGAAATCGAGAAACAGCGCACCGGGGTAATGCCAGGAGTCGTAGGCCTGCCTGGAGCGCAGGTCGATCACCGTGTCGTTCGGGTGAATGGCTTCTGCTTCGAGCTCGGGCACCCTGAGGATCCCGCCGTCGAGATCGTGCAGGAAGAGGATCTCGCGCTGTTCGACGATCCTTTCGATCAGCCCGGGGTCGAGACGTTCTTCCTCCGCGAGGATCGCAGCCAGCGACGCCGCAGTCGCGGGCTTCTTCGGCACGAGGGCACAGTATTCGCCCACGACCTTCGACAAGTCGAAGGTCCCGATCTGCCGAGCGATGGCGAGGATCTCATCTTTGTTGAGTCCGACCAGAGGACGCAGGATGGGGAGTTCGGTCGCCCGCGAGATCGTTGCGAGGTTGGTGAGCGTCTGGGAGGAGACCTGTCCGACGGCGTCGCCGGTAATGATGGCCTCGGCGCGTGCGAGGGGCGCGATCGCGGCGGCGGCCCGCAGCATCAGGCGCTTGAGCACCACCTGCCGGTAGCGCGGTGTGACATTGCGCTCGAGATCCTGCACCACCGCCGAAAAGTCGAGCGAGTGAAAGCGCGGCTTCGTGCCCGAGCACCAATTTTCTGCCAGGTGCTGCATCACGCGCAGGGTTCCGAGTTGGTGGATTCGACCACCGAGATTGCAGAACACGAAATCGAGCGCGACCCCGCGTTTCATCATCTGCCAGGCCGCGACGGCCGAATCGAAGCCCCCGGACACCAGCGCGAGGGCACGACCCTCGACGCCGAGGGGCAACCCGCCGGGCCCTCGGAGGCTCTCGGTAAAGAACCAGGCGGCCTCGGGCATGACCTCGATCTGGGCCTCGACCTCGGGGCTTCCGAGGTCGACGCGGCGCGCCGTTTTGAGCAATGCGGTACCGAGATCGCGCTGCAAGTCGGCGGAGCGCAGCGGGATCTGTTCGCGGCTGCCGACGCGCCGCGCGCGCACCGCAAAGCTCTTGTCGCGTACTGCTTCCGAGAACAGCGCGGTGCCGCGTTCGACGAGGTCCTCGAGGCTACTCCACGCAAAGCCGATGGCCGGTGAAGCAGATTGCACACCGAAAACCCGGGTCACCACATCGAGCGGGATCTCCGATTCGCTCTTGACCCAGAAGCGATCGTGGGTGCGGATCACCTCCGCCTCGATGCCGGCGCTTCGCAGGGCGCTGCGCAGGTTTCGGCCCAGCCGAGTGGCGAAGCGGCGACGCGTCTCGCGTGCCTTGGTTGCGAGATCGCCGGAGAGGCGAACCAACACCCGGTGCTGGGCTTCGGCCCGAGGCGTTGCCCCGCTTTCGCGGTCGCCTGTCGG
>CAJXIC010000078.1 GCA_913054385.1 uncultured Pseudomonadota bacterium | reverse complement strand
AGGCCGCCGAGAGGGCGCGCCGGTCGCGCCCCAGGCTGACCAGCGTATAGGCGGCCAGCGACGAGATCTCGAGGAAGACAAAGACGTTGAAGAGATCGCCGGTGATCGCGATCCCGAGAAGCCCGGTGAGCGCCAGCAACAGGCTCGCGTAGAAGAGGAAGTGCCGGGATCGCGGGATCCGCACCTCACGGCCGCGCAGGGGAAAGGGGAAGACCGCGGCGGCGATCGCCGTGACGATCACCAGCACGTACGCGTTCAGGGAGTCGACGCGATACTCGATCCCGAGCGGCGGCGCCCAGCCGCCGAGGGCGTAGGAGATCGGGCCCCCGGCCTCGACCCGTGCCAGCAGCGCGAGCGCGATGGCGAAGCAGGCCCAGGCAACGGCGGTCGCAAAAACCCGTACCACGAAGGCCCGGCGCAGCACCAGGCAGAGCGCCGCCGAGACGAGGGGCAAGACGACCTGGAGCGCGGGCAGGTGCTCGCTCACCGCGCGCCTCGGTCGGCCTTGTCGGATGAGCGGTCGAGTTCGCGCAGCTCGCTTTCCTCGATGGTTCCGTAGCTTTCGAAGATGCGGACGATGATCGCCAGGCCGAGCCCGGTGGTGGCCACTGCGACGACGATCGCGGTCAGCATCAGCACGTGGGGAAGCGGGTTGGAATAGACGACGTCCCCGCCCCCCTCGATCAGGATCGGGGCG
Organism: uncultured Pseudomonadota bacterium; assembly: GCA_913054385.1. Taxonomy (GTDB): domain Bacteria; phylum Myxococcota_A; class UBA9160; order UBA9160; family UBA4427; genus JAYGCV01. The sequence goes on along the minus strand of CAJXIC010000078.1, from coordinate 7,167 downwards.
GTGCCACCGCGCACCTTCGCCATCGAGATGTAGAGCAGGATGATCGCGGCCTGGAAGATGCCGAGGCCCATCATCTTCTTGACCAGGTTGTCCCGTGCAATGAGGACGTAGAGGCCGATCATCAAGAGGACGATCACGAAGCCGTACTGGCCCAGCTCGAGGAGCGCCATCAGTCGCTCCTGCGTCCCGCGAAGGCGTAGAAGATCACGAGCATCGCGCCCGCGACCGCGAGTCCGACACCGAATTCGACGAGCAGGATTCCGAGGTGGAGGCCCTGGGTTGCATCGTGGGCGTCGAGCACCCGGTAGTCGAGGAACGCCCCGCCGAGAAGGACAGTGGCCACACCGACACCCGCGTAGAGCAGCAGGCCGATGGCGACGCTCGCCTCCACCACGATAAAGGGCACCACGCGCTGGAGCGTCGGCAGTCCGAAGATCAGCCCGTAGAGCACGAAGCCCGCGGCGAAGATCACCCCCGCCTGGAAGCCGCCCCCGGGCCCGTAGTCGCCGTGGAATTGGACGTAGAGAGCAAAGAGCAGGATGAAGGGAATGAAGAGGCGCGCAACGACCCGCAGGATCGTCTTCTCGCGCATGCCCACGGGCTCGATCTTCACGGCGCCCCCCCTTTCCAGCGACGCCCGCTGGCGAGCAGAGCCAGGATGCCGATCGCCGCGGTGACGATCACCGCGGTTTCGCCCAGGGTGTCAAAGCCGCGATAGCTGGTCAGAATGGCCGTGACCACGTTGGGGATGCCGAATTCGGCCGCCGTGCCGGCGATGTAGTCCGGCGCGAGGTGCTGGTGGATCGGTGCCGTGGGGTCGCCGTAGGCCGGCATGTCGAGGATCCCGAGGGCGAGGGCGCCGCCGGTCACAAAGACCACCACGAGCGGCGCCCAGCGCGTCGGTTGTGATTTTTCTTCGCGTCGCGTGAGTGACAGGGTTCCGAGCAGCAGGATCGTCGAGACGCCGGCTCCCACGGCCGCCTCAGTGAAGGCCACGTCGACCGCGTCGTTCAAGACGAAGAGGCCGGCGCAGAGCAGGCTGAAAATGCCGAGGAGCAGTGCGGCTGCGAGCAGGTCGCGCAGCCTCGCGACGAGCAGCGCCACCGCAATCAGGAAGGCAAAGAGCAGGAGTTCAATCGGAGCCATGCTCGCCCTCGAGGCTTCCGGGCGAAGCGGTGGCCGGGTTTGCGGCAAGGACTTCGGTCTCGGGACCGAAGGGCACGCCGTGGGCGTGCGCCGCGCGGTAGAGCGCATGCCCCGCGGTGGGCCCCGCGATGAGCAGGAACCCGAGAATCATCGCAAGCTTGATCGCCACCAGCGCCGTCTCCGCCTGGAAGAAGAGGCCCAGCAGGATCAGCCCGGCGCCGAGGGTGTCGGTCACGCCCGCCGCGTGGCAGCGGGTCCAGAAGTCCGGCATGCGCAAGAGCCCGACGGCCCCAAGAATGGAGAAAAACGCGCCCCCGAAGAGGGCGATCCACGAGAGGACGTCGATGGCTCCCATCAACGTTCCGCGTCGAGATCGTCGTGGCCCAGGCTCCCGAACCGGACGAATTTGAGCAGCGCGATCATCGCCACGAAATTGATCAATGCGTAGACGAGGGCGAGATCGAGCCACTCGGGTCGGCCCACCAGGAAGCCCGTCACGGCGATCAGCAGCACCGTCTTGGTGCCGAAGAGGTTGATGGCAAGGAGTCGGTCAAAGACACTCGGACCTCGCGCTGCCGCCACGAGGGCCAGCGCCATCGTGACGAGGACACCCGCCATGGCTGCGGCGAACATCAGTTGCGCCCTTCACAGCGCCTGGCGCGGCGATCCATCTCGCCATCCTGAAGCGCTTGCGCGGTCTCGAGGGTGAGTGCGTGGACCAGGATCGAGCTGTTATTCAGATCGAGGCTGATGGTTCCGGGCGTCAGCGTGATCGAATTCGCGTACAGCGCCCGACCGGTGTCGCTGCGTTGGGACGTCGGGACCCGCAGGAGTTGGGGCGAGAGCAGGAGTCGCGGCGCGAGCAGGATGCGCGCCATGCCGACGTTCGCCTTGACGATCTGCCACAGCAGCCAGGGGACGTAGAGCAGGATTCCGGGTCCCACGTGGGGATCGTGGTCCATCCCCGAGAGGCGTTCCATGCGGTGGGTGATCGCGAGCACCACCAGGACCGAAGCCCCGCCAAATCCGAGCATTCGCGCGTCGAAGTGCCCGGACCAAGCAAGCCAGGTGAGTGCCAGCATCAAAGAGCTGAAGAGAGTGCGGCCCACGAGCCCCCCACCGATTGCCCACGGTTCACGGCGGAAGGATGTCCGCCCGCAGACCCGGCCGCAGCCGAATTTATGCCTTTCGCGCGGCGAGAGCCAGACTTTCGAAGAAGCCGTGGGGCCAGCGTCACCGCAGCAGTGGATCCGCCTGCTGCGAAGCGGGCCCGGGTGGCGGGGACCCCGCTTCCCACCACGCAGGCGTTGGGGCCTGGAGCGAGGCGAGGATCAGCACGGCGGCCAGTCCCAGCCCGAGGCCGAGACGCAGCGGGGTGAGGCGGAAGCGAGACGTCGAGCGTCCCTTTCGATGGGCGTCTACGGCCTCAATGAAGGCCCCGCCGAGTAGGAGGAGCGCCGGCAGAAAGGCCATCAGGAAACGGGGCCGAGCCAATACGAAAAAGAAGAGGACGGCGGCGTAGATCAACAGGAGCGCAAAGAAATGCTCCCAACCTGGCCTTTGCGGCCTTTGCCAGCGCAGTGTCGCGATGCCGAGGGCCGCAGCCGCGAGCAGCGCGAACCAGCCGGCGTGGGCCGCGGCGTGGAGCGCCTTTCGCAGCGTTGGACCCGCGAGGCGGTATCGATTCAGCGGGTCGTCTACGAGTCGCCGGGTAAAATCGCCTTCGCGATCGAGCAGGCGGGTGTACTGCTCGGGGAACTGCGCGCCGAAGGTCGCGCTCAGGCCCTGTCCGCGCAGCGTCGCGAGCGCATCGGCGAGGAGCAGGTCTTGCCGATCCCCGACCGAGGGCGGGCGGCCCTCGCGTGCCTCAAAGTCAGCGAAGAGAGCCACGCGCTGGGGCTGTGTCGACTCGCGCACGCGGCCCTGATGCCAGGGGCGTTCGTGCACACCGAGCCACAGGTTCAGGCCGCCACTGTCTGCGATCTGAAAGCGCCCGTGTTCGTGCATCTGGGCGAGGGTGACGGGCAGGGTGGTGACGAAGGTCGCCAATAGCAGCAGCGCCGCGTTCCGGATGCGGCGCTGCGGCGGAGCCTCTCCGACTACGGCCACGAAGACCGCAAGCAAGCCCGCGATGGGAAGCAGCACCAACTTCAGGAGCAGCGCGAGCCCGAGGAGGACACCGCTCGAGACCGCTCCAGCGGCGCGCTCGCCGTGGGCGATGGCGGCGTAGAGACTGGCGGAAAGAAAGAAGAGATGCGGCACTTCGGGCCAGAGCAACTGGGTGTAGGCGACAAGGTCAAGGAGCCAGAGCACGCCGAAGGTCACGCCCCAGATCGCGGCGCGGGAAGAGAAGAGGGCGCGTGCGACACCGTGGAGCAGGGCGGCGGATCCCAGCCAAAGGGCCCCCTGCAGCAGTTGGATCGCGAGCAGCGAGCCGGGCGCGGCCCAGAGCCCGAGTGCCAGCAGGCGTGGATACAGAGGCGGCCAGAGCGGATTTTCCTGCACCGGGAGTCCGCGGGCCAGTCGCTCCGCCACGGCGTGGTAGTAGCGCTCGTCACCGACCAGGCCGCGAGTCTCCGGCCAGTGGTACAGGAAGAGCCCACCGAGGAAGAGCGCGGCGCTGAGCAGAAAGCCCCCGCTGATCGCCGCCCGGTCACGCTGCATCGCGGTCCCCCGAAGCTGTGGTGTCGGTGGCCGAACCGTCCCGTTCAGTCTTTGTGCCGGTGTGCCTGGATCTTCCAGAGCGTATTTCGTGGATAGCCCCACAGCACGCCCGGGTCGCGGAGCGAGAGCACGGCGTATTCCTTGCGGCGGGGATCGACCACGGTGCGCAGGAACTCCCGGGTGGAGAGTTCTCCGCGCCGCCAGAAGTGCCAACCCGAAACGACATCGCGGACCAGGAGCTGCCAACGCACGCCGTCGTCCTGGCAGTTGCGGTGGATCGCGTTCGGGCGCCCTACCAGGTCGCAGTAGGCGTCCCAGACCACATCGACACCGGCGGCGCGAGTGAGGGCGTACCACAGGGTTGGCCGTGGGTTCAATTCGATCAGCTTCCACTGCCGGTCGCGTTCGTCCCATTTGTATTCGGTGCCGCAGATGCCCTGGTAGCCCAGCGCCTGCACGAGGTCGCAGGAGAGCTTTGCGATCTCGTCGGACCACCAGGCCTCCATGTACGAACCCGAGCCGAAGTTCGGGGGATACTGCCGGTTCTTGCGGGCCGTGAAGAGCGAGCGCACCTCGAGTTGGGCGTCGGTGTAGACGGCCGCTACCGCCAGGTTGGCTTCGGGGCCCGGGATCACTTCCTGCAGTACAGCGTCGCTGCCCCATTCGCGGATCTGCTTCCACCAGCGCACCAGGTCAGCGGCGTTGTCGACTTCCACGAGCTTCTGCCCGCCCAGCCTGCGTCGGACTTGGTGGACCAGCGTGGGCTTCACGATGGCCGGGTAGCGCAACTCTCGGGAGGCGGCCTCGGCTTCGGCCTCGTTTTTGGGAAAGGCCGTGCGCGGAAGGGTTACGCCGAGTTCGAGGCAGCGCTCGTAGAAGGTCCGCTTGTTGACGAAGACCGAGTTGACTTCCGGACGCATGGATTCGGCGAGGATGAAGTGCTCGCGCAGGGCTTCGTGGTGTTCCGCGACGAAATCGATGTAGGGGTCGCCGGCGATGATCAGGACCGGCTTTGCAGGTTGCTCCCGGCCTAGGGCGAGTAGCCCCGCTAGGAGTTTCGGGCCCGCCGCTTCGTAGGCGATGCGGGGGTCGCGAATGAACCAGCGCGAAAAATGGCCAATCTCGAGGCGGTTCGAGTCGACGCCCCAGACCTTCACACCGCGCGGTGCCAACGAGCGAGCCACCGCCAGGCCGGTGGGGGAAACGGTGAGTACGACCGCCGCGTGGCGGGTCGCCGCACTGGTTTCGGGTTCGCTCAAAGGCTTCCTCCTAAAAAGGTCGCATCCAGGAACACGGCCTGGCCTCCCGCGCCCGAACGCCACGGTACCGATCCCTGGCCCTCGGGGCACTTCGGCCGAACCAGGTCACACGCGCAGCGCGCGCCGGGCCTGCGGCCCTACTAGCGAATCGGACGAAACTCGAGGAGGCGTTGGTCGCGCGGGTGGCCGAAGTCGCCGTGATGCGTGACTTCGAGCCCGGCCGCACTCGACCACGCCTCGAAGTCGGCGCGGGTCTGGTGATAGGGATCGCTCTCCCGGTAGCTGGTGACGCCACCAAGGGGGTGTGCGAGAGAAGCCTTGCCCGCGGGCGCCTCGAAGAAAGTCGCGAAGAATCGACCGCCGTCCGCGAGGACGGCGCCCACCCGAGCGAGGCAGAGCGCGATCGACTCGCCCGGAAGGTGGGTGAAGAGCGATTGCGCCAGGGCGAAGTCGAAGCCGACTTCGAAATCCGACGCGTCGAAATCATCTCGGCAGGCGAGGTGGACGCGGCGCGTGCCGAGGCCTGCGCGCGGGAGTTCGATCTCGCGGCCCTTATCGAGCAGATCGGAGTCGCTGTCGATGCCGTAGTAGTGCCCGTCTTCGAGGTGGCGAACGAAATGAACGCCCCCGCGCAGGCAGCCGCAGCCCACGTCGAGAAGCCGGTGCCGGGGCCGCAAGCCGTGGCCCAGCAGGAGTTCGTACTGGAGACGCCCGATTTCGTCCCAAAGGCCCCCGACGGCGGTTCGCCAAGGTGCTTCGTCAAGGCTTCGGCTAGTGGGCGGCACGCGGTCTCCCGTCGAGGTGGGCAGGAGTATCGCCCGCCGTTGCACCGGGTTCCACGATGGCCTTCCATGCGCCCGCGCCAAAGGAGGGCCCGGCATGCCGGTATCGACCGAACTCTTCGACCTCAGCGGAAAAGTGGCGATCATCACGGGCTCGTCCCGTGGGATCGGCCGCGCGATGGCCGAGGCCTTCGCGGCCCACGGGGCGAAGGTGGTGGTCTCGAGCCGCAAGCGCGAGGCCTGCGACGCCGTGGTGGCGGCGATCAACGAGGCTTCTGCCGACGGCCCGGGCGAGGCGATCGCGATCCCGGCGAACATCGGCCGCAAGGAGGAGCTCGAAGCGCTGGTCAGCGGTGCCCGCGACGCCTACGGCACCATCGACATCCTGGTCTGTAACGCCGCGATCAATCCCTATTACGGGCCCTCGAAGGACATCCCCGACAGCGCCTTCGACAAGATCATGGGCTCCAACGTGCGCTCGAACCACTGGCTGGCGCACATGGTGCTGCCCGAGATGGTCGAGCGCCGGGACGGCGTGGTCCTGGTGGTTTCGAGCATCGGTGGGATGAAGGCGAGCACCGTGATCGGCACCTACAACATCTCGAAGGCCGCCGACTTTCAATTGGTGCGGAACCTCGCCGCGGAATACGGGAAGCACAACATCCGCGTGAATGCGATCGCACCGGGACTGATCCGAACCGATTTTGCGCGGGCCCTCTGGGAGAACCCGGATACGCTGAAGGCCGCAACGGCGACCACGCCGCTGCGGCGCATCGGCGAGCCCGAAGAGTTGGCGGGGGTGGCGGTCTTCCTCGCTTCGAAGGCCGGCAGTTTCACCACGGGGCAGAACTTCGTGGTGGATGGCGGACAGACAATCGTCTGACCGCTACGCCCCACGCCGCCGGCCGTAGAGGGCGATGTCGGCGAGCGCAGTGCCCGCCAGCAGCGCCAGCCCGAGCAGGATGCGTGGGTCCCCGGGGTGCCAGCGGGCCTCGATCGGAACCGCGATGGTTTTTTCGAGGGCCGCGATCTTGTAGCTGTGTCGATCGCGCATATCCGCCGTCGTGATGACCTCGAGCAGAGCGCGCCGGCTCCGGTAGCGCATCACGACCGCGCTCTCCCAGTGCTCGATGCCGGGGGTGCCCTCGAGGCCGGCGAGGTCCATGGCGGGGTGAATCACGTCACCGAGGAGCACGGGGTGGCTCGCGCGGGAGAAGAGTTCCGGGATCATGTGCTCCATGTAGTGCCCGAGCAACGTCTCGGCATTCGCGCCATCGGGGAAGGCCGGAAGCGTCGGGGGATTTTCCTCGAGGTCG
>CAJXIC010000077.1 GCA_913054385.1 uncultured Pseudomonadota bacterium | reverse complement strand
CACGGCGCAGGTGTCGAGATCGACCCCCGCGCCGTTGGCGCCACCGGCCACGTCGATCACCTCCTCGTGGAGCTTCCCGTCGTCGCCCACCCAGCCCTTGATGACCTGGGCGCGCTGCAACAGGCCGCCCGGACGCTCCGGAATGCCGGGATCGCGCAGCGCTTCGAGCACGAAGGTGGGGGCCTTTGCGCCGCGCGGCCGGGACGGCAGGTCGCCGCCCATCGGGACGCCGGCCTCGTAGGCGGCCGCCACCCAGCTGGTATCGGGGGCGCCGGATTCGCACACCGATGCCGGAAGCTCCCAGCCTCCAAAGAAACGCGCGCGCATCCGCGGGCCGCTGGTGCCGAAGACCTCGCGGCGCTCGAGTGCGTCGAAGAGCGAATCCCTCGAATTCTCCTCGGACCACACCCCGGCCAGGCCGCCCGGGCTCGACAGGATGTTGAAGAGCGCGTTGAAGGAACCGTTGCGCGCACGCAGCCGCTGCGAGGCGGTGGCATCGACACTGCCACGCCAGCCCTGGTAGGTCGCCTCTTCGACGTCGCCCGGCGTGGCGTTGTGGGTGTCGGTGGCGGCGATGATGCCGAGCTTGAAGGGGTTCACGCCGAGGCGCTGATCGTGCCGCAGCCCCTCCACCAGCACGTTGCGCACGTAGTCGCTTCGCGAAACGCAGCCAAAGCCCGCGAGCGCGCCGGAGCCCATGCCTTCGCGGCAGTCCTCGGTTCCCGGGCGGCGCCACTCCTCGAAGTTGCAGAATTCGTCGGGGGCTGCCACCACGCCCCACATGTCGTTGCGACACTCGGAATCGCCCTTGATCTGCGAGATCTCGACCAACGGTTCGAGTTCGGCGCGCAGCGCGGCGCGCGCCCGCCTTTCGGCGAGGGGCAGATCCTCGCCACCGAGGGCGAACATGCGACCGTTCGAGAGATTCGAGTTGTGCGGCACGGTGAGGACATCACAACCCTCGCTGCCGTCGAGGCACTCGGCCTTGAGCCTCCCCCACAGGTCGTAGACGTCGGGGTGATCGACCCAGGCGACCGGCGCGGGGGGCACCGCGTCGTTCCGAAAGATGACGTTGTGGTGGACCTTCGACAGGCCCGGCGTCGCGGTGTACTCGTAGGCGTTGAAGGTGGTGAAGCTGCAGTCGGGCGAGCGGTCGTAGTGGCGGTCCGCGGCGGCGACCTGTTGGCGCCATACGGCCGCCATCGCGTCCTCGCAGAGGCGCCCCTCCGGTCCGCAGAGATCGACGTTGCGCGCCGGGATTTCGTTCTGCCGGTCGAGCGAGGCGGCCATTCCGGCCATGCGCCTTCCGAAGTCTCTCAGCCGGTTGCCCACGCCCGGCATCTCGCCGCGGTATATGCGACAACCTGCGGTGTCGTACTTCGGGGAATTTGGGCGCGTGCACAGCATCACCTCGCCCTGGTAGGAGGCGTGGTCGGTGAGTGCCGCGAAATCAAGGGGCCGATCGAGTTGGGCGCTACGCGTGGCGCGACCCTCTGCATCGTAGGGGGCCAGGCCGATGGCCTCGCCCTTCGCGAAGCGGTAGACGGCGTCGGGCCCCGCGCGCACGCTCCACATCCAGGCATCCATCGAGAGCGCGGAGTGCACGTGCAACTCGCCCCAGTGCACCTTGCGCAACGGGTCGCGATCGCGGCAGGCGGCGCGTTCTTCGCTGTAGGGAACGCCCGAGGGCTGCAGGGGCCGACCCTGCATCGGCGCCGCCGCGTCGGTGGCGACCGATGCTGCCGGCCGCTCAGAATCGCTGCCACTCGAACAGGCAAGCAACAGGACCAGGGCCGGGGCCAGGGCCAGCCGAAGGCACGCGCCCTGTCGCGGCGCGGCCGGGGATCTCTTCTCGGTCATCGTTTCGCTCTTCCCTCCGTGGGCCCGAGAATAGGCGGCGCGCGCGGCGGGCCGGAGGATAGGCGATGTCCGCGCCTGCAGGCCGCCCCCTGCGTGATTGAAAACGGGCTCGCCCGCGCCGCGGCTGGGCTACTTTCGGGCGGTCCCCTAGAAAAGCGAGAGCGCTGCGAAGATGCCGAAGACCGTGATCGTCGTGCCCTGCTACAACGAAGCGCGGCGGCTTTTGCGCGAGGCATTCCTGGATTTCGTCGGGGAACGGCCCGACATCCACCTGCTCTTCGTGAACGACGGCAGCACCGACGCCACCCTCGAACGGCTGCAGGAGATGCAGGCGAACGCGCCCGAGAACATCACTGTGCTGCACCAGCCAAGGAACGCCGGCAAGGCCCAGGCGGTGCGCGCGGGCATGCTCCAGGCCTTCGAGGGCGACGCCGACTACGTGGGCTACTGGGACGCGGACCTCGCCACGCCGCTCGACGAGATCCCGCTGTTTCTCGAGACCTTCGAGGCACACCCCACGGTCGAGATCGTCTTCGGCTCGCGCGTGAACCTGCTGGGGCGCAATATCGACCGACGGGCGATACGTCACGTGATGGGGCGTGTCTTCGCAACGGCGGCCTCGCTCACCCTCGGGCTGCGGGTCTACGACACCCAGTGCGGCGCGAAGCTCTTCCGCAAGAGCGACGCGATGGAGGAGCTCTTCGTCGATCCGTGGATCACCAACTGGATCTTCGACGTCGAGTTGATGGCCCGGCTGATCCGTCAGCGCGCCGGGACCAACGCGCCCTCCCCCGCGGAGGTCATCTACGAACAGCCGGTGCGCGCCTGGCACGACGTGGCGGGCTCGAAGGTGGGCCCGGCAGATTTCATGAAGGCGATCTTCGAGATGGTCGCGATCCACTACCGTTACCTGCGCTGAACGCGCCCTTTTCCCGGAGGAAGAATCGCGTGGAGATGGTGAAGCCGGAAGAAGTCGGACTCTCGGGAGAGCGCCTGGCGCGCATCGATGCCCACCTGCGCGACCGCTACCTGGGTCCGGGAAAGATCTCCGGCGCGCTAACGCTGGTAGCGCGTCACGGAAAGGTCGCGCACTGCAGTGCGCTGGGGCACATGGAACTCGAGCAGCGCCGACCGCTCGAAGAAGACGCGATCTTTCGCATCTACTCGATGACGAAGCCGATCACTTCGATCGCAACGATGATGCTCTACGAGAAGGGGCTCTTCCAGCTACGCGACCCCGTCCACAAGTTCATCCCGGCATTTCGTGACATGGGCGTCTTCCAGATGGGGACCTACCCCGCCTTCATGACGGAACCAGCGAAGCGCCCGATGCGGATCAAGGACCTGCTCTCGCACACCTCGGGGCTCACCTATGGCTTCATGCATCGCACGCCGGTGGACGCGGGCTACCGCAAGGCGGGGCTCGAGGGCGTGCACAGTGCCGGCAACCTCGAGGAGGTGATCGAGAAGATCGCGGCGATGCCGCTCGAGTTCTCGCCGGGGGACGCGTGGAACTATTCGATGTCGACCGACGTACTCGGCTACCTCGTGCAGGTGGTTTCCGGGAAGCCCTTCGACCAGTTCCTGCGCGAGGAAATCTTCGAGCCGCTCGGGATGCGCGACACCGGCTTCTTCGTTCCTCCCGAAAAGCAGCCGCGTCTGCCGGCGTGTTACGAACGGAGGCTCAACGGCAAGACCGTGCTGCAGGACGACCCCGAGAAGAGTTCGTACCTGACGCCGCCGGGGTTCCTGTCGGGCGGCGGCGGGCTGGTCTCGACCGCCCACGACTACCTGCGCTTTTGCGAGATGCTGCGGCGCGGGGGCGAACTCGACGGCACGCGCATCGTCTCGCGGAAGACCCTCGAGTTGATGACGAAGAACCATCTGCCGGACGATCAGGACCTCACCGAAATGGCGGTGGGCACCTTCTCCGAGACGCCCTACGAGGGGGTCGGCTTCGGGCTCGGCTTCTCGGTGAACCTGGGGCCGGCGCGTACCGGCGCCGTCGGAAGCGCGGGCGAGTTCGCCTGGGGGGGCGCCGCCAGCACCGCCTTCTGGGTCGACCCGGTGGAAGACCTGGTCGTGATCTTTCTCACGCAGCTGCTCCCCAGTCGCGCCTACGACTTCCGCGCGCAGCTGCGTTCGATCGTCTACGGCTCGATCATCGACTGAGCGGAAAGCCGGGACCGCCCCGCGTCAGTCGCCGGCGAGGACGCGCTGGATGTCCGGCACCTGGCCGTCCTCGGAATCGGCGAGCAACACGTCGTTGTAGTGCCGTTCTCCCGTGTGCGGCTTGGCGCCCGGCGGCTTCCACGTGAGTACCGCGCTGCGGCGAAAGGGACCGTCTCCGGTGGGCGGAGGCGCCGCGTGCATCACGTCGCCGTAGTGCAGGGAAACGTCGCCCGGACCCGCCGCCACCGGAACCCCGGCGGGGGCTCGCTCGTGGGTGGCGTCGATGGCGGGCACCGACCCGCGGTGTGAGCCGGGCAGCACCTTGAGCGCGCCGCTGGCATCGGTAGCCTCGGAGAGGAAGATCGAGAGATTGATGGTGGGACACATGCGCGCGTGTCCACCCATGCCACAGTCGCGGTGCCAGGGTAGATCGGAGAGTCCCTCGACCACGCCGGGGTTCTTGTAGAGCACGCTGGCGAAGTCGCCGGCGTCGAGGTTCGGCTCGAGTTCGGGGTTGATCTCGGCCACGAGACCCGCGAGACGCGGGTCCAGGTGCAGGTCCGCAAAGGCCTCCTGGCCCGAACCATCGAGCACGCGCCCCAGCACCGCGCACCCCTCGGAATCCTTCGCCCACCAGGAGCCGCCGTCCCCCTCGACGGCTGCGGACTTCAGTTCTTCCGAGGCACGCCAGAAGCGCTCGACCTCGTCCTTCGAGAAGACTTCGCGCACCAGCACGAAGCCCGCCTGCTGCATGAAGTGACAGCGGTCGGCAGGATCGGAGTCGAGTCTGAAAGTCCGTGTCGGATCGAGAGGCGCGCCGTCGCGATCCACCAAACCCTCGGAGGCGCGGTCGGCGGGATCGAAGATCGGCCGCCCGTGGTACATCGCGCGCCAGCCCGACTCCCACTCGAGAAAGGCGGCCCCCGAGCCGCGCAGCACCCGCCCGCGCTTCGAGTAGAGCAGCCCGGGGCCGGAATCGAGATCCGCCGCCAGCCCCCGCCAGTCTTCGTGGTCGATCTCGACGACGGTGCGGGCGGATTCGCAACCCCGATCGATCGCGATTCCCTCGCCCGACGCCGTGTAGGTCACGCCGCGCCCGTCGCGCAGTTGGATCCCGAGCGGTCCCAGTCGCGCGGCCAGCGCGTGGGCCAGCGCGCCGTTCCCCTGCGCCAGGCGCTCGGGCAGCGCCTCGCGGTGGAACGCATCGAATTCGAGTCGCGGCTCGCCCATTCCCTAACGATAGCCGCGAGACCAGGCCTTCGATGCGGCCCGCAACCGCCCGCATCGCCGCCGGACACGCGCTGGAGCCCCATTTCCGGCCTCCCCCACGGGGAGGCTCAAGTCCCGCCCGGTTGACCCGATAGTGTTTGTGGGATAAATTCCCACATATCGAATCGGACGGGCCTCCCGCCCGCCCCCACAACAAGGAATGGAAAAAAGTCATGAAACAAACCCATGCAATCGCCGCGGTCCTCGTGGCTGGACTCTTCGTTGGAAGCAACGCCCTCGCAGCAGCGACGGCTTCGTTCGTCGCCAGGGACACTCTGGTGGCGAAGCGCCCCCGCGATCTCGTACCGAGCGACCTCGCCCCGAGCGACGAAGTCCCCGAAATCGAGATCGATCGCGACGGGGACGCCTTGAGTGAAGAGATCCGTCCGCGCCCGACCGACACCGACATCGCGGACACGGCACTGGTCTTCACCAACCACACCCGTCACCGGGTCGAGGTGCGCTGCCTGGCGCGGAACGACAATGGCGAGACCATCGGTCGCGCCCGCATCGTCGTTCCGGGTGGAGGCCTGCGTTACCTGCGCGCCTCGGACCTCTCGGAAGGCGCCGACTTCGTCGGCAGCGCGCTGTGCAAGAGTGCCGCGCGCGTCGTCGCCACGGCGATGCTCTTCGGCGTAGAGATCTCGGACCTGCCCTCGCGCTCGGTGCGCCGGGGCAAGGTGCACCGCTTCCCGCTGATCGCCACCTACTGAATCTCGCAAGGACCGGTGCGCGAGGGGCCCTTCGACTCTCGCGCACGACACCGGGCCGGGAGTCCCTGTACGAGGGGTTCCCGGCCTCGGCGTTTCTTGACCTCCCTGGGCTACTGTCGTTCTCGATGACCACTCCGACGACGCCCCGCGATGCCGCGGATGCCCCGGCCTGGATCGCCGACGTCGCCAACCCCTACCTCCACGGCATTCACGCCCCCACTGCCGTTGAGATCGAGGTCAATGACCTCGCGACTGTCGAGGGCGAGATCCCCCGCGATCTCTACGGCACGCTGGTGCGCAACGGGCCCAATGCTTCCCAGCTCCCGTCGAACCTCTACCACTGGTTCGACGGCGACGGCATGCTGCACGCGCTGCACTTCGAGGACGGCCGCGCACGCTACCGCAACCGCTATATCCGTACCGAGGGCCTCGAGCGCGAGAATGCCGAAGGACGCTCGCTCTGGCCCGGGTTGATGGGCCCGGTGGACGTCTCGCGAGACCCCTTCTTGAAGGACACGGCGAATACCGACGTCGTCTGGCACAACGGAGCGCTGCTCGCGCTCTGGTATCTCTGCGGCGTTCCCTACCGCGTCGACCCCGTGAGCCTCGAAACCCTCGGCGCAGCCGATTTCGGGGGGCGTCTTGCCACCAGCGTCTCCGCCCATCCGAAAGTCGACGAACGCACCGGGGAACTGGTCTACTTCACCCTCTCGGATTTCGAGGCGCCGCACATGCGCTACGGCGTGGTGTCGCGCGACGGCGAACTCGTGCACGAGATCCCGATTGACCTCCCCGGCTGCCGGGCCCCCCACGACATCACCATCACCGAGCGCTACTCGATCGTCCACGACCTCTCGCTGTTTCACGATCCAGAGATCCTGAAACGAAGCGGCTACCGGGTGGCGCGCTTCTACCGCGACCTGCCAACCCGCTTCGGGGTGCTGCCGCGGCGAGGCGACTCGGATTCGGTTCGGTGGTTCGATTTCGAGCCCTGTTACGTCCTGCACATGGTGAACGCCTGGGAGGAAGGCGACTGGATCGTGATGGACGGCTGCCGCCAACCCGACCCCGAGATCGAGCGGCGCCCCGAGGAGGGCGAGCTCGCCTCGATGCTCGGCTACCTGCGCATCAAGGCACACATGCACCGCTGGCGCATGAACCTCGCCACCGGTGAGGCGCGAGAAGAAGTCCTCGACGACCTCAACGTCGAGTTCCCGCTGCCCGACACCGAGCTCTACGGTGTGAAGACCCGCTACTCCTGGTGCCACCACCTGCCCACCGATGCCTACACCGTCGATTTCCGCGCGCTGGTCCGATACGACCACGAAACCGGCGCCGCCCAGCGCTACGACTACCCCGAGGGCTGGCACGGCAGCGAAGCGCCCTTCGCGCGGCGCGCGGGCAGGAGCACTGACGCGGCCGAAGACGACGGCTACGTCCTCAGCCTGGTGACGCACGACGAGAGCCTCGAGTCCGAGTGCTGGATCTTCGACGCCGGCGGCGTCGAGCGCGGTCCGCTGGCGAAGGTGGCGCTACCCCAGCGCGTGCCCTCGGGTTTCCACGCCGCCTGGATCCGCGGCGAGCGGCTGAAACCCGTCCGCTGAAGCCCGCCCGCCTCGCGGCTAGTGCCCCTCGAACTTCGGCTTGCGCTTCTCGACGAAGGCCGCCGTTCCTTCGGGCGCGACGTGGGTATGCGCCGAGAGCACCGCCGCGACGGCCTCGTACTCGAGCATCTCGTCGAGTTTCGCGGTGAGCGACTTGTGCACGAAGCGCCGCGCCAGGTCGATGGCGACGCTCGGCCCGTGGGCGAACTTCTTCGCGTATGTCTTCGCCGCCGCCAGCGCCTGGCCGGGTTCGACGAGTTCGTCGATCAACCCC
>CAJXIC010000076.1 GCA_913054385.1 uncultured Pseudomonadota bacterium | reverse complement strand
CGGGCATTCCGATACCACGAAGGCGGGCTTGGCCTTGGCCGCATCCCGGGCCACCGGCAAGCCCACCTTGAGGGCCGTGGGGAAATTCTCTGCCATCACCCCCCAAGCGCCGCCGTGGCCCGAACAGCGCTCGATCACCGTGATTTCGGTGTCCGGGATCAGGGCCAGCATCTCGGCCGCCTTGCGGCCCATGTTCTGGGCCCGGGCGTGACACGCGATGTGCAGCGCCACGCCGCCGCCAAGGGACTCCAGGCCTGGGGCCAGTCCTTCTTTTTTGGCGATGTCCACGATGTATTCGGCGACATTGCCGCTCACACCCACCACCTTCAGCACCGAGAGCACCATCGCGATCAGCGGAATCATCGAAAGAATGCTGATGTAGGTGAGCGAGCCCACTCGCAAGAAGAGCTGGTCGCGCACGAAGTTCTCGATCACGACCACGCACAGTTGCAAGCAGCGCACGCCGGCGGTGGCAAGCGTCCGAGGCCGGAGCTCCCGGGTCCAGAGTTCGTTCTCGAAGAAGTGCCGCGCCCGGCCGAGCCAGGGTTCGCTCGATGCCGTCACCGCGTCGATTCCCTGGGCTCCACGCGCAGCCACGGCGAAAGCGCGGCCCGGGTCTTCGGACCGATCCCGCGAACGCGTTCGAGTTCATCGAGCGACGAGAAGGGGCGCGCCGCGGCGATGGCCCGAGCGCGAGCCGGCCCGATCCCGGGCAGTGCCTCGAGCGCCTGCGCCTCGGCGCGGTTCAGGTCGAGCCAACCGCCAAAGAGCAGGTCTTCGGCAAAGCGCCCCTCACCGAGCCTCTGGCGGCTGCCCCCATCCTCGCAGTGGACGCGTGCGACCTGCCCGGGTCCCGAAGCCCGTTCCAGGAATTGCGCTGCGGGGCACTCCGGCGAGACGGCCTCGCCCTCGGCGATCAGTGCATAGGCAAAGAGCGCCGCGGCGAGAACGAAGGCGGCGTTGGCCGCTCGCTGGCGCGGGGTCCCCGGGTGCATGCCTACTCTTCTCGCGGCTCCGCGGCTCCGGCCGGGACGAAGGCCGCGTGAAGCGCGCGCACCGCGAGTTCGGCGTACTTCCGCTCGATCACCACCGAGATCTTGATCTCGCTGGTATTGATCAACTGGATATTGATTCTCTCGTCGGCCAACACGTTGAACATCTTCGTGGCCACACCCGCGTGGTCACGCATCCCGAGCCCCACGATCGAAACCTTTGCGATGTCTTCGTCGCCCTCGACGCCTTCCGCTCCCACCCGGGCCCCCGTCTCTGAACTGATCTCGAGAGCGCGCGCATAGTCGGCCTTCGGCACCGTAAACGTCAGGTCGGTCGAGCCATCGCTCGAGAGGTTCTGGATGATCACGTCCACGACGATTCCGGCTGCCGACAGCGGCGTGAACACCGAAGCCGCGATGCCAGGTTGGTCCTTCACGCCTCGCACCCGGATTTTTGATTCGTCGAGGTTGTACGTCACTCCCGACACCACCAGTCGCTCCATCACTTCCTCCTCGCGGGTCACCCACGTCCCCTCTGAATCATCGAAACTCGAACGCACGTGGAGGGGCAAGCCGTAGCGCATCGCAAATTTCACCGAGCGGATCTGCAGCACTTTCGCGCCCAGGCTCGCCATCTCCAACATCTCCTCGTAGGAGATCTTTTCGAGCTTTCGGGCCGAAGGCACCCAACGTGGATCGGCGGTGTAGACGCCGTCGACGTCGGAGTAGATCTCACAGACGTCGGCCTTGAGGGCGCAGGCCACCGCAACTGCCGAGGTATCCGAGCCGCCGCGACCCAGGGTGGTGATATTCCCCGCCTCGTCGATGCCCTGGAACCCCGCGATCACCGCAACACCGCCGGCATCGAGTTCCGCGCGCAGCCCTTCGGTATCGATCGACTCGATGCGCGCGCGCATGTGGCTGGCGTCGGTTCGCATCCCCATCTGCGCCCCGGTGAAGGAACTGGCGCGCTGGCCCAACTGGCGGATCGCCATGGTCAGCAGCGCGATCGTTACCTGTTCGCCCGTCGAGACGAGGACATCGTATTCGCGCGGAGTGGGCTGGTCGCCGCCGAGTTCGCGAGCGAGTCCAACCAGCTTGTCGGTTTCGCCGGCCATGGCCGAAACGCAGACCACCACGTCGTTCCCCGCCTCGCGAGTCGCCACCACGCGGCGGGCCACGCTGCGGATTCGATCGGCGTCGGCAACGCTGGTGCCACCGAATTTCTGGACGATCAAGGCCATACCGCGGGCTCCACTTCGATCTCGGGATCTGCGACCAGTTGCTCGTGCCAGCGAGCCAGGAGTCGCTCCGAAGTCTCCCCGCCGGCCGCGGCGCGCGCACTGCGGACGCTGGCTTCGCCCCGGGGGCGCTCCAGCCGGAGTTCGAGACGGTCTGTGGGTAGCGCGTTGGGAAAGCGATCGCCCCACTCGACCGCCACCAGAGCGCCGGGAGCGAGGAAATCGACGATGCCCGCCTCAGCCAGCTCGGCTTCGCGCTCGAGCCGGTAGAAATCGACGTGCCGTAGCGCCCGGCCGTCCGGGGTGAGATGCTCGTGGGCGATCCCGAAGGTGGGGCTCGTCACCGCGTTGGGGTCCACGCCGAAGCCAGCCGCGAGGCCCTTCACGAAGGTGGTCTTCCCCGCCCCCAGTGGCCCGGCAAGCAAGAGCACGACGCCCTCCCCGTCCACCGCACGCGCCAGCGCAAGCCCGGCGCGGTGGGTGGCCTCAGGCTCCGGGAAACGGCAGCGCAAGCTCGCCTCCCGCGGGCACGCGCCCGCCACCGCGCAGCAACTCTTCGCGGGCCTCGGGCAGGCCCGCCGCCAACTCCCCAGCTGTGATTCCGACTTCGCCGCGCCCCTGCACCAGGCGATCCGACGCCACCCCATGCCAATGCGCGGCCGCCACCGCAGCCTCGAAGGCCGGCATGCCCTGGGCCAGCAACCCTCCCAAGAGGCCCGCCAGCACGTCCCCGGTTCCGCCCGTGGCCAGCGCGGGCCCGCCGGTGGCGTTGATCGCGACCCGCCCTCGGGGTGAGACGATCAGCGTTCCGGCTCCCTTCAGCAGCACCACCGCACCGCTGCGCGCCGCCAGCTCCCGCGCCGCCGCGACGCGGTCGGCGTTGATCTCTGTGGCCGACCTCTCGAGCATTCGAGCCGCCTCACCGGGGTGCGGTGTGAGGACCAGGGGCGCCTCGCGCGACGCCAGCCACTCGAAATCGCCCACCAGCGCGGTCAGACCCTCGGCATCGAGTACCAGCGGAACGGCAACGTCCCGGACTACGCGTTTCGTGAAGGCCCGCACTTCGGGCCCAGCGCCGATGCCGGGACCGAAGACGACTGCATCGCGTTCGCCCGCGAGCTTCCTCACCGGGTCCACCGCCGCCGCGGCGAAAACGTGCCCCCCGGCCTCTGGGACCGGCACCGTCAAGGCCTCGGTACACTTCACTTCGAAGATCGCGTTCAGCCCCTCTGGGCACGCCAAGGTTACGAGGCCGGCCCCGCTGCGGAGCGCCCCCTGCACAGCCAGTGCCGCCGCCCCGGTCTTCCCCTCGGAACCCGCGACCACGAGCACGTGGCCGAAGCTTCCCTTGTGCCCCGCGGCCGGCCGCGCCGGGAGCAGGGCCGCCACCGCCCGAGAGGTGAGCAGCGAGGCATCGGCATCGATCCCGGGGGCCGAGTCCGCAATCCCAATGCGCGCCACGCAGATTCGCCCGGCGCAACTGCGTCCCGGTTCGAGAGTCAAGCCGAGCTTCGGCAGGCCGATGGCCACGCTGCGATCGGCTACGACCGCGATCCCGAGCGCCTGTCCGGTGTCCGCATCGAGGCCCGAGGGAATGTCCACTGACACGACGCGACTGCCCGCGGCGCGCGCCGCCGCCATGCCTTCGATCGCCGCCGCAGCAGCGCCTTGGACCGCGCGCGCGAGCCCGGTTCCAAAGAGTGCGTCCACGAGGATTTCGGGGTCCGCGCTGGGCGCCCCAGCCGCCGCGATGCGGACGCCCACGGCCCGAGCGCGAGCCAGATTCCTCGAGGCATCGCGGGACAACTGCTTCTCGTCTGCCACCAATTCGACCAGAACAGCGACTCCGGCCTGAGCGACGTGGCGCGCCACCACCAGCCCATCGCCCCCGTTGTTGCCGGCGCCGCAGACGACGCGCACACCCGTCGCCCCGGGCAGCGAACGAAACTCTTCGAGGGCCACCTCGGCCACCGCCCGTCCGGCGCTCTCCATCAGCACGTCGCCGGGGATGCCCAATTCGTCGATGCTGTAGCGATCGAGGGCACGCATCGTCTCCGCCCCGACCAGTGACCAGATCATCGGCTGCGTCGCCTCAGCCATCGGCCGCCTCGAGCAGCACATGGGCCAGCGCCGCGGGGGAATCGTGGCTCATCGAGAGGTGGGCCTCCACGACGCAAAGAGCATCCGCGCGCGCCTTTGCCGCGCCCCGCAGTAAAAGGCGCGGCGCCCCGGAAGCGCTGCGGCGAACTTCCACGTCTCGCCAGCCGATCGCGCCCGCTAGCGGCGAACCAAAGAGTGCTCGGCGCAGGGCCACCTTTGCCGCGAAACGCGCCGCCAGACGCTCAAAGCGGCGTCGGCCCTGCCCGGCCTCTTCCTGCTCCGCTTGGCTGAAGAGCCGGTCCAGCAGCCGATCTCCAAAGCGCGCCACCGCGCGCTCGAAGCGATCCGCATCGACCCACTCGATCCCCATGGAGACGATCACGGCCCCTCCCTCGCACCCGGAAAGCGATCTACGCGCTTCCGATCTCGCGCCGAATCTCGTCCGCGAGTTGTTCCGCCAGCGTGTCTACTTCGCCGCTGTCTTCGCCCTCGACCATCACCCGCGCACGGCTCTCGGTCCCGCTGTACCGGAGCAGGACACGCCCACGCCCGGCGAGGGTCGCCTCGATCTCGCGCTTGCAGGCCTGCACCCCGGGCATACTTTCGAAGGGCTTCTTCTCGGAGACGTCGACGTTCAACAGCACCTGGGGATAGCGCTCGAAGCCCGCGGTGCATTCCGAGAGTCGGCGACCGCTCGAAGCCATGTCTGCAAGGACCTGCAGCGCGGTGATCATGCCATCGCCCGTGGTCGAGAGATCTCCGAAGACCACGTGACCGGACTGCTCCCCGCCGAGGTTGTAGCCCCCCTTGCGCATGGCCTCGACGACGTAGCGGTCCCCCACCTGGGTCCGCACCAATTCGAGCCCCAGGCCCTGCAGCCATCTCTCGAGACCGAAGTTGCTCATCACCGTCGCCACCACACCGCCGCCGCGCAGCGCCTTGCGGTCTGCAAGCGCCCGGGCGCAGGTGCCAATCACCTCGTCGCCGTCGAGGATGCGTCCCGTCTCGTCGACCAGGATCGCGCGGTCGGCGTCGCCGTCGAGAGCGATGCCGACGTCGGCCCCCAGTTCGCGAACTCGCTCCGCTGTGCGTTCCGGGAAAACCGAGCCCACCCCGTCGTTGATGTTGCGGCCGTTCGGCTCGGCGCCGATCAAGGTCACGTCGGCGCCCAGTTCATCGAGCACGGTCGGCGCCACCTTGTAGGCCGCGCCGTTGGCGCAGTCCAGAACCACCTTCAGCCCGTCGAGCACGCGCTCTCTCGGGAAGCTGTTCTTCAGGAAGACGACATAGCGGCCCACCGCGTCTTCGATGCGCCGAGCGCGCCCGATCTTGTCCGCGGGAGCGCGCCCCGCCTTGAGTTCATCCGACCCGATCAGGCTCTCGATCCGTGCCTCGATCTCATCCGCGAGCTTGTAGCCGTCACGGCCAAAGAATTTGATGCCGTTGTCCTGGTAGGGGTTGTGACTCGCGGTGATCATCGCGCCCGCGTCACAGCGCATGTCGACTGTCAGAAACGCCAGGCCGGGGGTCGGAATCGGTCCCACCTGGAGCACGTCGACCCCCATCGAGGCGATCCCCGCCGCCAGCGCAGTCTCGAACATGTAGCCCGAGAGCCGGGTGTCCTTGCCGATCAGGATCCGGGGGCGCCTGCCGCTGCGACGACGAAAGACGTAGGCCGCGGCCTGGCCGAGAGAAAGTGCCAGTTCAGGGGTCATCGGGTGGACGTTGGCCGTCCCTCGCACACCGTCGGTCCCAAAGAGCTTCCGGGTCTTCTCACTCACGATGACACCTCCTGCGCGGTGGGCGCGACGAGCTCCTCCCCCTCTTCCGGAAGGGGTGCCGGGATCGGCTCGATCACGACCGCGATCTTCACGGGTGCATCTTCCTCCAACCAGACGTTTCCCGCACCCAGAAGCAATGGGACCTCGATCTCGGCATCCGCATCGAGTCCCGTGACATCCGCGGGCTCGGCCACCACCTCCTCCAGGGAAAGGACCTGGCTGCGAGCGCCTGTGAGCCATACGCGCTTGGGGATGACCTCGATCCCGGCAACCCGGTAGCCCTCTTTCGGCTCTCCCACGGCTTCGGCACGCACCCGGACCGACTTGCGACCACGCTCCTCGAGTTCGACCCACAGCCGCGTGGGCGAATGGCTCACCGGACGTGCTCCGCTCGGCAAAGCCAGTTTCGAAACCAATACTTCGTGGATCGCTCGCCCGGGGTGGCTGCCGACGAGGTCGACACGGTAGGTGAGACGACCGGGCCCGACGTTGCGCAAAGCCGCCCGGCTTCCCTGCACCCGCAGGTTGACGGCGTCGACGCTCTGGCCCACCACCACGAGTTCTTCGTCGAGCCCGTGCAACTCGATCGGCACGTCGAAGACCACTTCGATCGGGGACGTCCCGTGGGCCACCGTCCAGAGCAGGAAGGCAATCGCGAGAGCCAGCACCAATAGCCCCGGGTGCAAGCGCGAACGCAAGCTTGCCACGCTTAGGCCCCGGCCCCGGCGCTACGCGGCCCGGGAGATGCCTCGGGCCCCCCGGCTTGCACCGCGTGAAGCAGGTCCACCGAAGGCGGGAGTTCGCGCCGCTCGCCGGAGAGGATCTGCCTCAACAGGGCGCGCAGCTGCGGGGCATCGAGGCCGCGCAGTAGATCGCCCGCCAACGCCACCGAAACGGCGCCCGTCTCCTCGGACACCGCGACGGCAATGGCATCGGTTTCTTCCGTGATTCCGACCGCCGCCCGGTGCCGGGTCCCCAGGCCCTCGGCAAGCTCAAAGGTTCGCGAGAGCGGCAGGATCGCACCGGCCGCGGCCACGCGTCCGTGCTGCAGAATCACCGCACCGTCGTGCAGGGGCCCACCGGGCAGGAACAGGGAGATCAGGAGTTCGCCCGAAACCACCGCATCCACCGGGGTGGCGGACTCCACCTGGTCCGAAAGAGAGGTCTCGCGCTCGAGCACGATCAATGCCCCCGCCCGCTTCTCGCTCATCGCCTGGGCGGCGCGCACCACGTCCTCGGCAATCTCGAATTGCTGCTCGGCAGAAGCCGAGGGAAAGAAACCCCGGCCGACGCGCGCCAGGGCCCGCCGGATATCGTGCTGGAAGAGAACGATGAAGATCAGCACCGCCGAGCCCAGAAAGTTCTCCAGAATCAAGCCGACGGTCGCGAACTGGAAAAACTCCGACGCCAGGCTCAGCCCGATCAGGACCACCAAACCAACCAGAATCTGCACCGCTCGGGTCCCGCGTATCAGCAGCAGCAGCCAGTAGATCGCGAAGGTCACGATGGCGATGTCGACGAGATCGCGCGCCGGGTCGAAATGGGTCGCCACGAAGGACCAGAAATCTTCGAGATAGCGCGCCCCGGCTTCCATCAGTGGCGGCCTTCCGATGCCCGTCGCGCCTTGCACCCGACCGCAAGGCCGAGAACAGCGCCTGCGGGGTCGTGGACGCGCACGGCGTCGGCGCCGGCGAAGGCCGCGATGGCGCAAGCAACGTGGGTGGCGGCGTCGCGATCCGCCGGATTCGCTCCGCCGAGTTCTGCAAGGAAGGATTTTCGCGAGGGGCCCATCAAGACCGGGACAC
>CAJXIC010000075.1 GCA_913054385.1 uncultured Pseudomonadota bacterium | reverse complement strand
CTCGAAGAGCGCGCGGGCGAACGGGATGCGGTCGATGGGTTTTCCGGTGTGGCTGCGCAGGCTGGTCGCTCGAGAGCGGAACTCGTCGGGAAAATCGTTGCGATCGATATTCAGGTTTACACCGATCCCGACGACGGCGAACTCGAGGCGGGTGGCCTCGGCGTGGGATTCCATCAGGATTCCACAGGTCTTCCGGCCGCCGAGCAGGATGTCGTTGGGCCACTTGATCTCGACGTGAGAGGGGTCGGGTACGAAGGCGGCGATGGCATTGGCGCAGCCGACGGCGGCGGCGTGGACCAGCGTCGGGGCCTCCACCGTTGAAAGCGCAGGCCGCAACAGGATCGAGGTGTAGAGGTTCAGGTGTGCCGGGGAGTGGAAGCTGCGCCCGAGTCGGCCCCGACCGGCGCTCTGGGACTCGGCGATGGCGGTGGTCCCCGCCGGCGCGCCCCGGCGCCCCTCGTCGAAGACGAAGCGGTTCGTCGAGTCGATCTCCTCGAAATAGACAAGGTTCTGGGCGAGCTCCCGGGTCTGCAGGCCGCGCTGGACCTCGCTGGCGTAGAGGCGGTCGGGAATGCTGGTGAGGCGATAGCCCCCGCCCGCCTCGCCTTCGATGGCGTAGCCACGCTCGCGGAGCGATTCGATGTGCTTCCAGACCTGCGCCCGGCTCACGCCGAGCCGCCGGGAGAGGGCCTGCCCCGAACAAAAGCCGCCGTCGGTTTCGCGCAGGCCCTCGAGGCCCTGTTCGGCCCCCATCACGGGCTCTCTTTCGCGATTTCGAGGGCCACGTCCGCGGCCGGTGCCGAGTGCGTGAGGGCACCGATCGAGATCCGGTCGACGCCGGTCTCGGCATAGGCGCGAACGTTCCCGAGGTGGATGCCGCCCGAGGCCTCGAGCCGCGCCCGATGGCGAAGCTGCGGGACCACGCGAGCGAGATCGGCCGTGCTCCAGTTGTCGAGCAGCAGGAAGTCGGCACCCGCGTCGAGGGCCTCGCGCGCCTCGCCCTCGTGGCGTACCTCGACCTGGATCGAAATCTCCGCATCGGCGCGTGAGCGCGCTGCTTCGAAGGCGGCCTTCACGCCGCCGCAGGCCTCGATGTGGTTTTCCTTTATCAGGATCGCGTCGTAGAGCCCGATGCGTTGGTTGACTGCACCGCCCACCGCGGTCGCGTACTTGTCGAGGTGCCGCCAGCCCGGAATCGTTTTGCGGGTATCGGCGAGGGTGACGCCGGTGCCCTTGATGGCGTCGGTGAAGTGGTGGGTAAAGGTCGCGACGCCGCAGAGTCGGCCGAGGAAGTTCAGGGCCAGGCGTTCGCCGGCGAGGATCGGGCGCAGGGCGCCTTCGACCCGGAGGAGATCGCTACCGGGGGGGACGGTTTCGCCGTCGCGGTGCAGCACCGAAACCCTGAGTTCGGGGTCGAGGTGCTCGAAGACGGCGGCCGCGATTTCGAGCCCGCAGACCCGCAGGGTCTGGCGGGCCTCGATGCGAGCGCGGCCGCGTGCCGGGGCCGGGATCAGCAGTTCCCCGGTGAGGTCGCCGGGGCCGATGTCCTCCTCGAGTGCGGACTTGAGAAGCGGGAGCCAGGTGGCTGGGGCGGGAGTTGCGAAGGGGGGGCACATCCGGTCCAAAAGTCTACACGAAGGACGGCGAGCGGGGGGCTGGAATCAGGCCTGCGGGTCGACCATCCCCTTCAGCTTCGAGCGCAGGCGCAACACGGCTTTGGTGTGGATCTGGCAGACCCGGGACTCCGTGATTCCCAGGATGTTTCCGATTTCCTTCATGTTCAGGTCCTCGTAGTAGTAGAGCGAGACCACCAGACGCTCCTTGTCGGGCAGGGTGCCGATGGTGTCGGCGATGACCTGCTTCGACTCGACGTCCTTCAGGGCCGCGAAGGGGTTCGGCGAATCCGGGTCTTCGAGCATCTCGGTGTAGCTGCCGCTGCGGTCCCCGTCGGGGTCGTTGCCGCGCAGGTCCTCGAGGTTCACGAGCGAGATCCCACGGACCTGGTGAATGATGCCGTGCAGCTTCCCGATCTCGAGTCCCATCGAATCCGCGATCTCCTCCTCGGAGGCGGCGCGGCCCAGGCGCTGTTCGACCTCGCTGTACGCCTGGTCGAGGCGGCGGCCCTTCTGGCGCACGCTGCGCGGAACCCAGTCGAGGGCACGCAATTGGTCGAGGATCGCGCCCTTGATGCGGAACTCGGCGTAGGTCTTGAACTTGCAGTTCTTGCCGGGGTCGTACTTCTCGATGGCATCCATGAGGCCGATGACCCCGGTGCTCTGCAGGTCGTCCAGATCGATGTGCGAGGGCAGTCGCACCGCGATCCGGTTGACGATGAAGCGGATCAGCGGCAGGTGCTCGAGAACGATCTCGTCTCTCGTCATGATCGCGTCGGAAGAAATCTGGGCTTGCATGGGTGGCACCTCTCGGATGGATCCGCGGGTTCGCGGTCCGGTCGCCTCAGCGTTGTTGCCGAGTCGATGCCTTCCTAAGCAGAGATCGTGCCAATCGCTGAAAGCCTCCCGCGCATTGCTGAAAAGCATCCGCAAATTTCGGCGCCCCGGGCGGAGAAGGGGCCGAACCAACGGAAAACAATCAGGAAAAGCAAAGCCCTCCCGAAGCGGCGCAGACCGGAAGCGGCGACCCGGTGCGCCGGGGCGAGCGCCTGCGGCCGCGCGAGGTGTCGGGAATCTGACGCTTTGGGGCTAGGGGAGTTGGGGATCCGTCACCTTTGGTTCGAGGCCGCGCTTGCGGATCTTCTCTACCAGGGTGGTGCGGTTCATGCCCAGAAGCTTCGCGGCGCGGTTCTTGTTCCACCCGGTGTGTTCGAGTGCCTGCTCGATCAGGTTCCGCTCGACGTCGGCGACGACGTCGCTGAAGCAGAGGCCCGTGCTCGGAACGCGCGGCGCCGTGGCGGCTGCGGCGGGGGCACGCCGAACCTCCTCGGGGAGGTCTTCGATGCCGATCTCGCCGCCGCTCGACAGGATCACCATGCGTTCGACGAGGTTCTCGAGTTCGCGCACGTTGCCGGGCCAGGCGTAGGCGCAGAGGTTGCGCAGCGCTTCTTCGCTGACGACGGCCTGGGGCTCGTCCTTCTCCTCGGCGGTGCGCTTTAGAAAGTGCTGAATCAGGAGGGGGACGTCCTCGGCCCGGTCCCGGAGCGGCGGCGCCTCGATCGGCAGCACGTTCAGTCGGTAGAAGAGGTCTTCGCGGAAGCGCCCTTCGGCGATGGCCTTCTCGAGGTTCTGGTTGGTGGCGGCCACCACGCGCACGTCGACTTCGATGGTCTTGGACGATCCCACGGGCTCGAAGGAGCGGGCCTGGAGTACGCGCAGCAGCTTGACCTGCAGGTTCGGGCTCATGTCGCCGATCTCGTCGAGGAAGATCGTGCCGCCATCGGCCACCGTGAAACGCCCGTCGCGCTGGCTTACGGCGTTCGTAAAGGCACCCTGGACGTGCCCGAAAAGCTCCGATTCGAGGAGCTCCTCGGGGATCGCCCCACAGTTTACCGTCACCAGCATGCGGTTCGCGCGGCGGCTGTTGTAGTGGAGGGCACGGGCGATGAGTTCCTTGCCGGTGCCACTCTCGCCGGTGATCAGGACCGTGCTGTCGGTATCGGCGACCTTCGCGATGGTGTCGAGGACGCCCTGTATCGCGGCGCTGGTGCCGATGAAGTTGTCGAAGCGATGGCGTTCGGCGAGCTGGCGGTGCAGTTGGCGGTTTTCGGTGCGCAGGCGGCCGTGCTCGATGGCCTGGTCGACCAGCCGACGGACGACGTCGAGATGGTCCTGATCGAAGGGCTTCTCGAGATACCAGAAGGCGCCCGCTCGCAGGGCCTCGACCGACTTCTCGGCGCTGCCATAGCCCGTCACCACGATTGCCGGCAGATCGGGCTTCAGTTCGTGGATCTGGCGGACCAGCTCGATGCCGCTGATACCGGGCATCTTGACGTCACACAGGACGAGATCGATCGATTGCCTGGAGAGGAGTCCCAGTGCCTCGCTGCCATCGCGAGCCGTGTGGACCTCGTGTCCCGCACGGCCGAGGATGCGCGCCAGGGCTCGTCGGTAGAGTTCCTCGTCGTCGACGACGAGAACGTGGGTCTTGCTCAAACCTGGGGACCTCCGCGGGGCGGAGGGGGGCAATCCGAGAATAGGCGATGGGGGCGGGTGGCTCAAGCGCCGCGGGGGCGGGCCGCCCCCGGCGGGGGGCCGCTTGGTGGGGCTCTAGCAATCGGGTAGATTGCAGCGGAACCCCCCGTCAACCCATCGAGAACCCCAGGAAGGGGATCGTGGGAGTTTCCGGGTGGATTGGAACTCGCAGTCGAGCCGCATCGTGGTGCTCCGGGACGCCGCAGACGGGCGGCGCTCAGAGGCCCTGGAAATTCTCTCCGGCCGGGGCGGTGGCGCGGTCATCGATCTGGTCAGCGACCTGGCGAGTTGCCGCGCGCGTTGTGCCAGCGTGGCGGTGGACCTCCTGGTTCTCGAATCCGGGTTGCGACCGATCGCCGGAGAGCCGATCGAGGCGCTGGCAGCGATCGGCCCGCCGCTCGTCGTGCTTTTGCGCGAGGCGGACGCCGCGGGAGCGCTCGAGGTCACGCGGCGGGGCGCGTCGGACTGCGTGCAGGTCGGCATCGATGCCGAGGGTCGACTGCCGCTGGTGGTGCAGGAGCAGGCTCGTCACGGGCAGCGCGATCGCGCCCACGAAGCCGCCGAGCGCCGCATCGTCGAACTCGAGGACTACACCGAAAACATCATCCAGCACATGAACAGCGCGCTCGTCGTCGTGAATGCCGAAGGCGCGATTACGCAGGCGAATGCGACCGCCGAAGAAGTGCTGGGGGCGGCTGCGGGAAGCCTGCTGGGCGGGCTCGTCGATGACTGGTTCGATCCCGAGGGTGGGGAACCGAGCCTGATCGCGCGCACCCTCGACGAAGGAGTGAGCTGGAAGGGCGAGGAGACCGTGGTTCGGCGTTCGGATGGCGCGCTCGTGCCGGTGGGAATCTCGTGCGCCCCGATGACCAACCGGGAGGGGCAGCGCTCGGGTGCGGTCGCCGTCTTCCAGGACCTGACCGAGGTGAAGCAGCTCGAGCTGCAGGTACTCCAATCGGAGAAGATGGCGTCGATTGGCAAGCTGGCGGCGGGTGTCGCCCACGAGATCAATAATCCCACCGGGTTCATCCACGCGAACCTGCACCAGATGAACGAGTACCTCACGGACTTGCGAGGCGTCTGGAAGCTGACCGCGGAGTTGAGTAGCACCGTAACGCGGGGCGACTTTGCGGCCGCCCAGAGCGTGGCGGGCGAACTCGAAGCGCTCTCCCGCGAACTCGATATCGATTTCGTCTACAGCGATTTTGCGAAGGCCGTGCAGGAATCCCGAGAGGGTTCCGAGCGCATCCGCCACATCGTTCAGGACCTCCGCGATTTCTCCTATCGCGATTCCGGCGAGAGGGTGGATGCCGACATCAACGAGTGTGTCGATTCGACCGCCAGCATCGTGTGGACGATGATGAAGCATTCGGTCGTGCTGGAGAAGGAATACGGCGAATTGCCCGAGATCTGCTGTTATCCGATGCAGCTGAAGCAGGTCTTCATGAACTTGTTGGTGAACGCCTATCAGTCGATCGAGGCGCGCGCAAAAGAAACAGAACCCGGAACGATCTGGGTGCGGACGCGTATCGCCGAAGGCGGCGTCGAGATCGAAATAGAAGATACCGGCGAGGGCATCTCGCCCGAAAATCTCGGGCGGATCTTCGACCCCTTCTTCACGACCAAGGAAGTCGGTGTCGGGACGGGCCTGGGGCTCTCGACCTCGTACAGCATTGTCGAGCGCCACGCCGGGCAGATCAGTGTAACGAGCGAGGTCGGCCGCGGGACGTGTTTCCGGGTTTGGCTACCGGAACGCGCGCCGGCCCCCGAACCCGCCGATGGCTAAGGCCAAACGCTTACCGCGCCTGCTGCTCGTCGACGACGAGGAACGGATCCTGTCGGCCCTACGCCGCAGTTTGCGCCGCGAAGGTTACGAAATTCGCACCGCCAGGAGCGTTCCCGAAGCGCTGGCCGTTCTCGATTCGGAAGAAATCGATCTGATCCTCTCCGACCACATGATGCCGGGGATGACCGGCCTCGAGCTGCTGGCGGAGGCGAAGCGGCGCCAGCCCGGGGCGGCGCGGCTGTTGATCTCGGGTTGGAGTCAGGCGGTGGCCGAGTCGGAACTCGAGGCGTTGGGGATCCGCTGCCTGATCGCGAAGCCGTGGGAAGACGCGGCGCTGAAGCAGCAACTCCGCGAGGCACTGGCGTGGTCGGCGGCGGGTACCGAGGCCCGTCACACCTTCGGCAGCCGGGCCAGGTAGTCCAGATCGCTCTTCTGGGAATTTTTCGCGCCGACGGCGAGGATCCGAAAGCGCTGGGCGCGGCCGCGGCAGTAGTAGATGCGGCCCTTTCCCGCGAAACCCAGTTCGAAGATCGTGAGGTGGGCGGGTAGACCCCCGACCTTGCGTCGGACCCCGACGTTCTCGACTTCGTCGCAGAGTTTCTTGACCGCGGCTTCGGCCTTGAGTTTCATGCTCTCGTCGCGCAGGGCAACGAGGTCCTCGAGGGCGTGGTCGTCGAACTCGACGTTGGGGTAGAGGGTCCGCAGGCGGCGGCCGAGATGGTCGGTCTCGCGTCCCCGAGCGCTGGTCGAGCGCTTCTCGCTGTGGGCGGCCTTCTGCAGGCTCGACTGCAGGCGTGAGATCTCGTCATCTCGCGCGGAGAGCTCGCCGGTGGCTTCGTCGAGCAGATCTTCCAGCGCCGAACGCTCCTGGTCCAGATCGGTGGCGCGCGCGGCGCGGCCCATCAGTTCTTCTTCGCGGGTGGCCAGCTTGCCGAGATTGCGCCGCAGGGTTTCGCGTTCGCGCCGCAGTTCGCGGATTTCGAGGCCGTGTTCGCGTTCCGCAGGCTCGACCTGGAGCAGGCGGTCCTTGACTTCCGCGAGTTCGTTCTCGATCCCGCGAGAGCGTTCAAAGGCGGCGTCTCGCGCCGACCGGGCGAATTCGAGGGAACGTTCCTCGCGTCGCGTCGAGATGCGGTGGTAGACGAAGAGTCCCTGCAAGAGCAGCGCGGCGTAGACCAGCAGGATTCCGTTCGAGAGCAGGGCGTTGTGGGGGACCGAGACAATCACCTCCGCGCTGGCCGGCAGCAATCGCTGGGCATCGCGCAGCCAGTCGCCGGGGTCGACGCTGGGAGGCGGGAGCAGCGCCCGGCCGCCGACGTAGAGGTAGGTGCCGTCGTGGCCGAGGACGATCACCGTGACGCGAACACCGCCGATCCGCACCCAGGCGGATTCCTGGATACGCCTCTCGATCTGATCCTGGATCTGGAGGGCGACGGGGCGGTGCAGCAGCGAGACCTCGACCGCTTGCCGCACGACCTTCTGGAAGTGGGTATCGAGGGCGGATTCGACCCCGCGAACGCTAAAGACGTAGAGCAGGACGAAGACGAAGATCGAGAGGTAGACGATCAGCCGAAAGGACTGGGTCCGATCTCCGAAAATCCGCCGGAGGCGCGCGGTTCCCGTTCGCCTGAAGTTTCGCCGGATCGCCGGCTTCCCGTCGCTCATGACAAGACCCGAAGCATACCGCGCAGTCGACGGGTCCCCACGGTCGGCCGCGAGCCGCGATCCCGGGGGCCCGCTAGTGTTCGCCGCCGTGCGGGTAGTGGACCTCGACCGAGACATGAGCGACGTGATTCCGACCGGGACCACGCCGGACAGCGACTACCTCTTCGCGCGCATGACCGAGGTGACCCTCGATCTCTGCCGCCCCGATTCCGGTCGCAGCGTGCTCGACGTCGCCAGTGGCGTCGGTCAGGACTCGCTGGCGCTGGCGGCGCGGGGTGCGCGCGTGGTGGGCGCCGAACCGTCGAAGCGGATGATGGGGATGGCGAGGC
>CAJXIC010000074.1 GCA_913054385.1 uncultured Pseudomonadota bacterium | reverse complement strand
GCGGCCGGCTGGCCTGCGCGGCAACCGTCTCCGCTCCCGCCGGCGAGTCCTCCGGGAAGTCACCAACGGGTTCCGATCGATCCGCAAGAGGTTCAAAGAGATCTGCATGCGCCGCGGTGCCGCTGCTCACCTCGGACGAAAGTGATGCTGCGCGATCCGCCTCCACGGCCTGGTCGAACCACTCGGAAAGTTCGTCGACCTGGGCCGCTGCCTTTCCGGCGCGACAGTCGCTGCAGCACGGGGCGCGGTCGACGGCAGCCGCGCTGCTGGGCCCGACTTCTTCCGCCGGCTCGAAACGGGCGGAACAGCTTTCGCAGATAGCCATGGCGATGTCCCTCGTCTGTCGCGCATCCCCGCGTGGAACCGGCCCGTGAGCGGGGCGGAGTCGCTCGAAACGCTTCGCCTCTCCATTTCGGCCATTCGCAGGCTCCGCTTGAGCGGGCTCCAGAAGACTTCCCGCGCGGGCCCTACCGCGTGGGCAAGCGACACGGCGAGAGACTACGCTGCGGACGTGGAAGCCACTCGAATCGCCAGCAACCTGGCCACGAACGCGCCCTCCGTGCAGCATGGCTGAAAGCAGCGCACCCCGGGAGGGCGCGGTCGACGCGTTGGTGCGGGCCCGACGCCATGCCCGGCGCGGTGCCGCCGAATGGGTACTGGCGCTGCGCGCGCTCCTCGATGCCGCCGCCCTCGGCCTCGGCGAGAAGTCGGCGGCGCGCCACGCCCTGTTGGCTCCCTTCAGCGAAATCCTCGACCAATGGTCGCAGCGCCTCGGTGGCTCCGAAGAGGACCTCGGCGCGGTGATCCTCGACGCGCTCGGGGCCGAAATCGAACGCTGGGAGCGGCGTGGGGCCGATGACGACGAAGCGCGCTCGGTGCTGCGGGCGCTGATCGGTCTGCGCGAGATCCTGTGGGAACTCGGTCTGCGTCCGCACCCGGAGCCCGATCCTGGCGCGCGCGCCTTCGAAGAGGCCGAGACCCCTGCCTCGGAAACTGCAGGGATGGCGGCCGCCGGAACGCGCACCGGATAGGCGGTGCTAGCCTCGCATCCTCGCGCGCGCTCGTGGTGTGGCGCGTCCGCCCCCGGAGAGATCCATGCCGACCCTGATCAAGCGCTACGCGAACCGCAAGCTCTACAACACCGTGACGAGCCGATACATCACCCTCAAGGGCATCGCTGCGTTGATCGACGCCGGCGAGGAAATCAAGGTGCTGGACAACGAAACCGGCGAGGACATCACGTCGGTATCGCTCTCCCAGATCCTGGTCGACAGCGAGCGCACGAATTCTTCGATTCCCGAGAGCCTGCTCACGCAGCTCGTCGATCGCGGCAGCGACGTCTATGGCGCGCTGAAAAAGGGAGTCAGCGAGGCGAGTGAGGGGCTCGAAGAATTCCAGGAGCGCGTCAAGCGTGCGATGGGAACCGAAGCAGGGGGCGGCCTCGGCGAACGGCTCTCGTTTCCCGTTGTCGATCTCGAAAAGAAGATCCAGGACGCGGTCACGCACGTCTTCGAGGTCCTCGACCTCCCGCGTCGCTCCGACATCGAGCGCCTGAATCGCAACGTCGAGCGGCTCGAAAAAGTCGTGGGCGAGTTGCAGCGCCCCCAGAGGCCGGGGCCCCGGGATTCGGAAGCCTCGGGCGACTAGCGGCGCAGCGCCCGGGCCCGCGCCTCGTCGACCTTCTCGCCCACCTGCCGGCGCAGACTCTCGGTCGAGCGCGCCAACCAGAGTTCGTCGCCGGCCGCATCGGGCGAGCAGTGGAGGGGTTCGCCGAAAGCGATCACCCACGGCGTCGGCAGCCCCCAACCGCTCGCCCCGGGCTGCGGAACGAGGGACTCGGGGCCGACCATCCCGACGGCGACGATCGGCACCGAGGCCTTCGCCGCCGTTCGCAGCAGCCCGCCCCGCCCGAAGGACCCCAGCCCGGAGGGCCCGCCCGGCGACGCACCCGCAACTCCGGGAAACGCGATCACCGATCGCCCGCTGCGAAGCAGGCGCAGCGCATTTTCGGGATGGGCACGCACGCCACCGAGGCGGGTCAACTGCGGCGCCACGAAGGGCCGAGCTGCAAACTCACCATCGCAGAGAAACCGGGGCCGAGGCCGACCCGGCGAGGACCGCGCCAGCCAATGCGCCAGTAGCAGTCCGCCGTGGGGCCAGTCCGCTGCGCGATTCGCCACGAAAAGCGCCGTCTCTGGCAGCGCATCGGCGTGCAGGGTCTCGATGCGAAAGACGTGGTCACCCAGAAAATCGAGGATCGGAGTGGCGCGGGCCAGCGTTCGGTCGTCCATGCCGAAGTCGTCGATTTCGACCGAACCAGCAGTCATCCCCAGGGTTCCGAAGCGCCGACGCAGCGTCGCAAACAGTTCGGGAAGATCGGCCGTGTCCAGGGACCGCGCACTCAGCCGGGAGCGGATCCCGAAGCGCAGCTGCCGCAGAGCGCGCTCCAACTCGTCTCCACCGGGTGAGCGCGCCGCGGGCTGTTGTTGATCTGCGTCGCGATCGATCGGCATCACGCCCTCCCGTGCGCGGCGCCAAAGGCCGCCCAGGCCTCGCGCGTCGAGTAGATCGGCGGGGAGAAGGTCTCGGCCGCGCGCTCCCCGTCGGCCACCCAGCCAGCACACAGGAAATCGTAGAAGACCGCGGGCGATTCGTCCCCGCGCCCCAGGCGCGGGGCTCCCGGGACCGAGAGCAGGCCGCGTCGGGGCATCGGCAACGGCTGCTTCCCGGCGAGGGCCAGCAGCCGGGACAGGGGAAGCGCGTCCCCCGGAACCCGGTTGAAGACTCCGGGCCGGGGCGCGTCGAAGGTGGCGCTCTCGAGAGCGTCCTGCAGGTCGCGCGGGTGCAGAAACTGGAGCATCGGGTCATAGCCCAGCGGAATCGGCACCAGCTGCGACGCGAAGTAGAGGGCGATGGCGTTCCGGACGCCTCGCCCCATGAGCCAGGGGTGGCGCAGCACCGTCACCGCGGGTGCGGCGTTCGCAAGCGCTGCGCGCGCGATCATTTCTTCGGCGCGGCACTGATCGCGCAACCACGCGGAGCCGGGATGCCCGACCAGGCGCTGCCCCTCCCCGAGGAAGGCGGGGTTCGTGGTGCACGCTCCGTAGAGCATCGTCGAAGACAAGACGACCAGCCGCTCGACGCCCGCGCGCGCACTGGCGTGGGCGACCTGTTCCGCCGCTCGGGCCAGCCAGCCCTCTCCTTCCGGGAAGGTCTCTCCCGGGGCCACTTCGAAGGGCAGGTGCAGGACGCGATCCACCTCGTGCCGGCGCAGTGCCGCCTCGAGATCGGCACCGCACCCGCTCGCCCCGGGATCGACCGCAACCAACTCGATGCGTCCGCGGAGCCCAGCTGGCATGCGCTGCCCCAGACCGATCACGCGCAGCGAAGGCGCGCCTTCTAGAAGACGACGCGCAAAGCGATCCGCCACCGGATTCCCAAGCCCGGTGATCGCCAGGCTGCGCGCTTCTGCCAAGGTTTCCCTCCCCCAGAGCGGAGCCGATGCGACGGCCTCCGGCTCGCCGCGAGGCCCCAGGCCGCGTCCACAGCCGCCCCACCCTCGCATACCATACGCAACCCGATGAGTGTCCCCCTCCCGCACGACCTGCTCGTCATCGACGACCCGCGCTACCGCGAGCACGAAGCCCCCACCGGCCATCCCGAGTGCAAAGAGCGGCTACTCGCCGTGCGCCGCGCCTTCGATGCCTTTGCCGACTCGCTCGCCTTCGCGCGCCCGCAGGAGGCCTCGGTCGAGGCGATTCTCCGGGTGCATGGGCGCGAGCACATCGAGCAGGTCGAGCGCGCCTGTCGCGCCGGCCAGAGCCAACTCGATGCCGACACCTACCTTTCATCGCGGAGTTTCGAAATCGCGCGCCTCGCCTGCGGTGGCGCGATCCAGATGGCCCATGCCATCGCCGCAGGCAGCGCGCGCACCGGCTTTGCCGTCGTGAGACCCCCGGGTCACCACGCCGAAGCGGCGCGCGCCATGGGCTTCTGCCTGTTCAACAACATCGCCGTGGCCGTGCGCAGCCTGCAGGCGGAGGCCGGCGTCGAACGCATCCTCGTTGTCGATTGGGACGTGCACCACGGAAACGGGACCCAGCACAGCTTCGAGGACGATCCCGGTGTCCTCTTCCTTTCGACCCACCAGTTTCCCTTCTACCCGGGAACCGGAGATTTCAGCGAGCGCGGCGTCGCTGCCGGGGAAGGTGCGACGATCAACATTCCCCTGCCGGCGGGCTGCGGCGATGCGGAGTACAAAGGCGCACTCGCCCGCATCGCGATCCCCGCCGCACTCGCCTTCCGGCCGGAAATCATTCTGGTGTCCTGCGGCTTCGATGCCCACCGAGCGGACCCGCTCGCGGCCATGCAGATCAGCGCCGAGGGCTTTGGCGCAATGACGCGCCTGCTGCGCGCACTGGCCGACGACGTCTGCGGCGGTCGCATCGGCTTCGTCCTCGAGGGCGGCTATGCACCCGCCAGCCTCTACGAGGGGACCACCGCACTGCTGCAGGGCTTGCTCGGAGCCGAACCGCCGCCCCCCGCGGAGGCGATCGTCAAAGGGTCGGTGCTCGCGCGGGTCGTCGACCGGGTGCGTGCGGTTCACGCTTCGCGTTACCCCGAAATCGGCAGAGCCTGAACGGCGACACAGCCGCCCAGGCAGATCCGATTGATCGGGTGCAAAAGCACCCATACCCCCTGGACCGAATTGCCCCTCGGGGAATTCCCCTGCCCGTGAGCGCATACTGGAGGCTCTCAGGGGTATCAAGGTGCGTTTTGACCGATATTCTGCCCCTAATGTGGAGCCAAAGACCAAAGAGGTGGCACAGAGTGGGATAGAGTGGTACAAGAAGAACTCCGGCAGCCAGTACTCCCCCTCAGCCGGATTGGGTTGGACCGAGAAATGTTCCGAGGCCGGCACGACCACACGATCGACAAGAAGGGTCGCCTGAGCATCCCGGCGGGATTTCGAGTGGAACTCCAAGAACGCAGTCAAAAAGCTCCGATGTTGACCATCTCCAGAAACCATCTCGAGCTTTACCCGCGCGAGGATTACGACGCTATCGAGCGCGATCTGGCCGCGAAGTCGGATCTGCAGCCCAACGTCCAGGCCTACCGCCGCGTTTTCATCGGCCTCGCCACCGAGTGCCCGATCGACGGCCAGGGACGCATTCTCGTGCCGCCCTCCCTGCGCGAACACGCGCAACTCGAGAATGCGGTGACGGTGGTGGGAAATTTACAGAAGATCGAAGTTTGGCAGACCGAGGCCTTCGATCGGGAAATGACAACGACTCTCGCTCGGCTCGAAGAGATCCAACGTTCGGTGGACAAGGGCTCGGACGACTAAGGAGTTTCAAGTTTGGGGGACCGGAGAAGGGAAGCCTTTTCCGGGAGAGAAGGCTGGGGTGTCCTGGGACACCAACTGACGTCGGGGCGGTACTGGGGGGTGCGCAACGACGCCAGGGTGACATGGGGCACCTCAGCATCTTCCTCGCTTGAAGAGCCCACCTCGAGCGAGCGGGGCCCGGAGGCGCCCCACTCGCGTGACGATCCGATTCCAACACGACCCGGTTCTCCTGGAGGAGACCGCCAGCCGGCTGGAGCTTCAGCCTGGCGCGGTC
Organism: uncultured Pseudomonadota bacterium; assembly: GCA_913054385.1. Lineage (GTDB taxonomy): Bacteria > Myxococcota_A > UBA9160 > UBA9160 > UBA4427 > JAYGCV01. The sequence continues at coordinate 2,321 of CAJXIC010000074.1, read as the reverse complement.
GTCGTGGATGGGACCGTGGGCGGCGGTGGCCACGCCGCGATGATCCTCGAGCAGACCGGCCCCGACGGCGTTCTGATCGGTCTCGATCTCGACCCCGCGGCCCTCGAGGCCGCCGAGCAGCGACTCGAACCCTTCCGGGGCCGCTTCGAACTCGAGCACGCCTCCTTCCGAATTCTCGATCGCATTGCCCTCGCCTCCGGCCACCCGCAGGTCGACGCCGTGCTCCTCGATCTTGGTGTCTCCTCTTTTCAACTCGACGAACCCGAGCGCGGCTTCCGCTTCAGCGACGAGGGCACAGGCGCCCTCGACATGAGAATGAATCCGCAACAACAAGCGAGCGCTCGGGACTTGCTGGCACAGGCGCCGGTCGCGCAACTCGAAACCTGGTTTCGCGAATACGGCGAATTGCGCGGCGCACGCCGACTCGCCCGGGCCATCGCCACCGAACGCGAGCGCACGCAGGCCCTCGACTGCGCCGATCTGGTTCGGTTGGTCCGCGAAACCGGGGTCGGGCGGGGACGTCGCCACCATCCCGCGACGAGGGTCTTCCAGGCGATTCGCATCGCCGTCAACGACGAACTCGGCGCCCTGCGCGAGGGCCTTGCGGCAGCGGAGCGGGCCCTGCGTCCCGGCGGACGCCTGGTGGTGATCGCCTACCACTCGCTCGAAGACCGCATCGTGAAGCACCACTTCCGCGAAGCCGCCCGCGCCTGCAGCTGCGCGCCCGAGGTGCCGATCTGCATCTGCGATGGCGTGGTCACGCTGCGCGTGATCACCCGAAAGCCGGTGACACCCGACTTCTCCGAAATCGAGGCCAACCCCCGAGCTCGATCGGCTCGACTGCGAGTGGCCCTTCGCACCGAAGCGGAGGCGGCATGAGCGTCCCCGCCCGCAACGACCACGCCCCCCGCAGCGCGGGGCCCCGCACACCCGAGCTGGAAGCCGGCGCTCGATCCGCCAGCTGGATCGGGCGCGATGTAGCGAAGGCATGGGGGGGGCGGCGACGTTCCCTGCGGGCGAGCATTCCGATGGTGCTTGCGGTGCTCGGCGTCGGCCTGGCGATCGTCGTCCTGCGCTCGGATGTGCTTCGACTGCGCTTCGCGCTCTCCGGGGCGGTGGAAGAAGAGCAACGACTGGTGCTGGAGGAGCGCGAGCTCACGGTCGCAATGCGCCGCCTGCGCAATCCCGGCGCGTTGCTGACCCGGGCACGCGCGGAGGGCTTCGGGCAGCCCGAGTGGATCATCGACCTCGACCTGCCCGCCCTCGCGGTGCGCGGAGGCGATACACCGTGACGTCCTCACGCCTGCTCTGGCCGCGGCGGCGGATCCTGTGGCTGCAGGCCCTGCTGCTCCTCGTATTTCTCGGCCTGGCTGCGCGCGCGGGACACCTGGTCCTGGATGAACGCGCCCGCGATCGCGGTGCCAATCAACGCATCACCGTGATCAAGATCCCGCCGGAGCGCGGCGCTGTTTTCGATCGCAACTTCCGCGAACTCGCGGTCTCGATCCCCGCCCCCTCGGTCTTCGCCATCCCCTCGGAGATGTCAGACCCCCGGGCCGTGGGGCGCCGTGTGGCCGAAATCCTGGAGCTCGACCCAGAAGCCGTTGCCGATCGGCTGGCCAACCGCCAGCGCTTCACCTACGTGAAGCGCTGGGTGTCCCCCGAACAGGCGGAAGCGCTTGTAAAGAGCAACCTCCCCGGCATCGGAATCGTCAACGAACCCCGGCGCACCTATCCCTCCGGACTGCTCGCCGGCCGAATTCTGGGCTTCACCAACATCGATGGCCAAGGCGTTCGCGGCATCGAGCAGCAGGAAGACGACTTCCTGCGCGGACAGCAATACAGCGTCAAGGTCGTTCGCGATGCGCGTGGCAGCACGCTCAAAGAACCCCGAAACCGGAACACGGCGAGCGGTGGCGAAATCGCGCTGACCCTCGACGGCGGTCTCCAGGCTCACGCCGAGGCCGCGCTGCGGGACGCCGTTGCCAGATCCGGCGCGCGCGGCGGCACCGTGCTGAGTCTCGACCCGAAAACGGGAGAGATCCTGGTTCTGGCGGAAGCGCCGGGCCTTGACCCCAACCACTTTCGCAGCCTGGACTACGACTCGACCGGATCCTCGGCCTTCCAGGATGCAGTCGAACCCGGGTCGACGATGAAGGTCTTCCTCGTCGCCGGGGCCCTCGATGCGGAGACGCTCGCCCCCGACGACGTGATCGACTGCTCGGGGGGGGAATACCCGGGCCCCGGGAAGACGATCCGGGACCACCACGACTACGGGGTGCTCGACCCCGCCGGTGTGCTGCGTCACTCGAGCAACGTCG
>CAJXIC010000073.1 GCA_913054385.1 uncultured Pseudomonadota bacterium | reverse complement strand
GGGGCGGGTTCGACCGCTCTCGGCATGGGTTCGGTTGCCGAAGGCACCGACGCCACGGCAGTCGGCAGCGGTGCCATCGCTACCGGCGATGGCGCGATCGCCATCGGCGGCAACCCGCCGCTTGCGGCGGCGCTCAACAGTATTGCCCTCGGCTCGGCCTCGCTCGGCACCGGCGCCACGACGGTGGAAGCGGGTGCGACCGGCAGCGTGGCCATCGGTGCCGGTGCGTTCGTCCAGGCCAATGCACCGAACTCGGTGGCTCTCGGCCAGGACTCGGTGGCGAACGAGGCCAACACGGTCTCGATCGGTCAGCCCCTGAAAGCGCGCCGCATCACCAACCTGGCGGACGGCATCAACGATATGGACGGTGTCAATGTTCGCCAGCTGAACGCGGTGGAGCAGATCATCTACGACGAGCGCAACGAGCTCCGCGCGGGGATCGCGGCGGCAGTGTCCCTGGTGACGCTGACGCCCTCGGCCCCGGGCAAGACGGTGATCAACGTCGGTTGGGGCAGCTACCGCAGCGTACACGCCGCGGGCCTCACGATTGCGCACCGGCTCAAGATCTGGGAAGAGGAAGTCGGCTCGGGGACTTCGCTGATGCTCAATGCCGGTGCCGCGATCAGCTCGGACAACAACCCGGTGTTCCGCGCTGGGGCGAGCTTAGAGTTCTAGTCGGCACGAATCAGATCGAAAAAGGGGCCGCCCGGGATTTCCCGGGCGGCCGCTTCGCGTTCGGGCTCCCGCTACGCGATCCGCTGCAGGCGGTTGCGGTCGGTGTGGTGGAAGTCTTCGCCCTGGTCGTGGAGCCGCATCACTGTGTCTTCGGTGTAGGCGAAGGTGTCGTCGCCCTCGATCTCCACCTGGAGGTCGTAGCGCAGCGTGCGGAACGCCGACTCTAGAAACGGGCTCTGCAGGATGCCGAAGGTGCTGGCGCCGGCCTCGGCGGTCAGTTCGAAGCTGCGCACGTCGGGCTGGGCGCTGCCCCCGGCGATCAGCGTCACACCCCGCGGCACCGTGAAGCAGCGCATCAGCTGCTGGGCCGCCGGCTCGAAGAGCCAATAGCCGACCTCTTCGTGGAAAGGCTCCTGCTGGCCGAGGGGCCAGGCGGTGGTGGCGTAGCGCAGCGCGTAGAGCACTTGTGGGCCGTTCACGATGGGTCCGCAGGGCTCGAGGACGAGCCGTTCGCGGAATCGCGTCTCGACCGGGCCATGAACGTCGGGGGCAGTGTCGAGGCCCTCGCTGCCTTCCCAGGTCCCGGCCAGGCTCCGCAGAGGGCCGAGGTTTGCAAGGAGGTCGGCGCTGGGGACGGCGGGTCGGGCGAAGATGTCCACGGTCTGGCCTCTGGTGTTGGGCGCTCGGGGCGGAGGCGCAGGCTAGCACCGGGCGCGATGCGGTAGTTTTGGCGCTCCACGATGCATCCCGCGCTCGCTGGATCAAGAGGAAAGTTCGCATGAGCGATTCGCGCATTCCGCTGCTCTCCTCCGAGGCCGCCTCGGCCGCCGCTTCCGAGGTTTCGCTGCCGGATGCCTTGGCACAGCTCAATATCTTTCGGGTGCTGCTGCACGACCCCAAGGTCGCCAAGGGCGTGGGCGATCTGCTGCTGACGATGCTCTTTGGTGGCCAGCTCGAGGCGCGCCTGCGCGAGCTGGTGATCATGCGCATCGGCTGGAGCACTGGCTCCAACTACGAGTGGACCCAGCACTGGCGCATCGCACTCGAACTCGGCGTCCCCGAGGCCGACCTGCTCGCGGTGCGCGATTGGCCCGACCACGCGGCCTTTTCCGAGGCCGACCGCGTGGCGCTGCAGGCCACCGACGAGATGCTCGAAAACGGTGTCGTCTCGCCAGAGACCTGGGCACGGATCGAAGCGACGCTGCCGGGGCCCGCCGAATGCATCGAGCTGCTGCTCGCCATTGGGCTTTGGCACCTGGTTTCGCAGTTCCTTCGCAGCGTGCAGATCCCGCTCGAAGAAGGTGTCGCCAGTTGGCCGCCCGACGGTCGGGTGCCGCCCGCCGCGAGTTGAGGGAGCTTCGTCGCGGTGAACAGAAGTCGCCGCGCGGCGACTTAGCGGCCGCCACGAGGCGAAGCGAGCCTGTTATGTTCCCCGGCCATGGCTGAAGCGGACGGAGCGAAGAACCCCGGCGGCCGCGTCCTCGCGATCGACCCGAACACCATCGCGAAGCACTTCGACTCAGCAGAAGTCGAAGCGCGCTTGGATCTCGCCTGGCAGGCATCGGGCATCCACCGCTGGGACCCCGTCCGCCCGCGCGACGAAACCTTCGTCGTCGATACGCCGCCGCCCACCGCATCGGGTTCGCTCCACGTGGGGCATGTCTTTTCCTACACCCAAGCCGACGTGATGGTGCGCTTCCAGCGCATGCGGGGGATGAACATCTTCTACCCGATGGGTTGGGACGACAACGGCCTGCCCACCGAGCGCCGCGTCCAAAACTACTACCACGTGCGCTGCGACCCCGAAGTGCCCTACGAGGCCGATTTGCAGCTCGAGGTCCCCAGCGCGAAGCAGCGCAAGAAGCCCGCGCGCCTGCTCTCGCGCCCCAACTTCGTCGAGGTTTGTTACACGCTGATCAATGAGGACGAGGAGCACTTCCGCGCGCTTTGGCGCCGCCTCGGGCTCTCGGTGGACTGGAGCCAGGAATACCAGACGATCAACGACCACTGCCGCCGCATCGCGCAACTCTCGTTCCGCGATCTATTCGAGCGCGACCTCGTCTACAGCGTCGAAGCGCCCACCATGTGGGACGTCGATTTTCAGACGGCGGTGGCCCAGGCCGAAGCCGAGGATCGCGTACTGCCCGGGGCCTACCACTCGATCGGCTTCGGGGTTGAGGGCAGCGACGAGGGCTTTGTCATTGCCACTACCCGCCCCGAATTGCTGCCGGCCTGCGTGGGAGTGACCGCGCACCCCGACGACGAGCGCTACCGCGGGCTCTTCGGAAAGCGCGCGATCACGCCGCTCTTTGGCGTGCCCGTCCCGATCTTCGCGAGCGAACACGTCGACCCCGAAAAGGGCACCGGCGTGTTGATGGTCTGCACCTTCGGCGACGCCACCGACGTGCAGTGGTGGCGCGAAGAGGGCCTGGCCCTGCGTCAACTGGTGGGACGCAACGGCCGGCTCGTGCCCATCGAGTTTGGGAGCGAAGGCTTCGAGAGCCAGCGCCCCGACGCCGCGAATGCCGCCTATGCCGAACTCGCGGGCAAGAACGTCAAGCAGGCGCGCGCGCGCATCGTCGAATTGTTGCGCGAGCCCGGCTCGGCGGTGGGCGGCGCGGGCGCCGCACTCGAGGGCGAACCCGAGCCCATCGAGCACCCGGTGAAGTTTTTCGAGAAGGGCGATCGCCCGCTCGAGTATCTGCCCACGCGGCAATGGTTCGCACGCCTGCTCGACCGCAAGGAGCAGTTGCTGGCGAAGGGCGAAGAGGTGGTCTGGCACCCGGCCTTCATGCAGGCGCGCTTCCGCGACTGGACCGAAAACCTGAACCTCGACTGGTGTCTCTCGCGCCAGCGTTATTTCGGGGTGCCGATCCCCGTGTGGTATCCGCTCAATGCCTCGGGCGAGCCGGATCTCGATGCCGCCATCGTGGCCGAGCGCGAGCAGCTGCCGGTGGATCCGACCGTCGATGTCCCGACGGGCTACGAAGCGGGCCAGCGCGGACAGCCGGGCGGTTTCAAAGCCGATCCCGACATCTTCGACACCTGGTTCACCTCGTCGATGACGCCGCAGATCAGCTCGCATTGGGGCACCGACCCCGAGCGCCATGCGCGCCTCTTTCCGGCAGACGTGCGGCCCCAGGGCCACGACATCATCCGCACCTGGGCCTTTTACACGATCGCCAAGGCGGCGCTCCACGAAGACAGCGTGCCGTGGAAGAACGCCATGATCTCGGGCTGGATCCTGGACCCCGATCGCAAGAAGATGTCCAAGAGCAAGGGCAACGTGATGACGCCGCTGCCGCTGCTCGAGCAGTACAGCGCCGATGCCGGGCGCTACTGGGCCGCCAGCGCGCGGCTGGGCTCAGACACCGCCTTCGACGAGAAGATCTGGAAGATCGGCAAGCGGCTGGTGACGAAGATCTTCAACGCCGGCAAGTTCGTGTTGGCCCAGGAGGCGGAGCACCACCCGATTAGTGCCGAACTCGACCGCGCCTTCGTGGCGAAGCTGGCGACGCTGGTCGAGGGCTGCACCCACGACTTCGAGAGCTACCACTACGCCCGCGCGCTGCAACAGACCGAGAGTTTCTTCTGGTCACACTTCACCGATACCTACCTCGAGTTGGCGAAGGTGCGCGCGCGGCGCTTCGCCGACGGCGACGCCTCGGCGGCAGTCGAAAGCGGATCGGCGGTGGCCAGCCTGCGGCTGGGGCTCTCGGTGCTGCTGCGTTTGTTCGCCCCGGTGCTGCCCTATGTCACCGAGGAGGTCTGGTCGTGGGCCTTCGCCAAGGAGGGTGGACACGCGAGCATCCACGTGGCCCCGTGGCCGGGCGAAGCCGATTTTTCGACGGTGGCGGCGCCCGCATCCAAGCGCAGTTTCGAGGTGGCCCTCGCGGCCCACGCCGCCATCAACAAGGCGAAGGCCGAGGCCGAGGTCTCGATGGGGCGCGAGGTGCTCTCGCTGGTTCTCGCGGGCAACGCGGACGACCTCGCGGCTTTCGAGGCGGTGCGCTCCGACGTGCTCGCCGGCACCCGCGTGCACGAGTGCGCGACCACGGTCGACGCGGGTCTCGAGGCCGGCCACTTCGCCGTCCGCGACGCCGCCTTCGCCCCCCGCCCCTGAAAAAACAGGGACGTTGTTGCTTTGTTGCCTTCACGGCTCTACGACCGCGATCTGCAGCGGTCGTAGAGCCGTGAAGGCAACAAAGCAACAACGTCCCTGTTTCTCCTGTTTCTGTTCGTCCCCGTATTTTCAGCGGGGGCGGCGGATCAGGCCTTCCTGGGCCACCGAGGTCATGTGCGTACCGTCGGCGCGGTACATCGATCCAAAGATCAAGCCGCGGGCGGCGTGGGCGGCCGGGCTGTGGGTGACGTAGAGCATCCAGTCGTCGAAACGCGGCGGGTGGTGGCACCACAGGCTGTGGTCGAGGCTGGCGAAGTGCATGCGCCCGGGCACCAGGCCGTGTCGGCGCCCGGCGGTGCTCAGCAGGGTGCGGTCGCTGGCATAGACGACCAGCGCGGTGTGGATGCGCGGATCGTCGGGGACCTCCCCCCGCGGTCGCATCCACTGCATGCGCGGCTTCTGCGAGGCCACCCCCGGCTGGAAGTCGGTGGGATCGCAGATCCGCAACTCGATGGCCTCGTCGCGCCAGCGCGTGTTCATGCCGGCGATGCGGGTGCGTACGGTCTCCCAGTCTTCGAGGCCCTCGGGCGGCGGCGCCTCGGGCATCGGGTCCTGGTGCGAGATCCCCTCCTCGGGCCGTGTGAAGCTGCACGAGAGGTTGAAGATGGCTTCGCCGCCCTGCATCGCGACCACGCGCCGCGTGGTGAAGGTGCGCCCGTTGCGGATCTGGTCGACCACGTAGCGCAGCGGGGAATCGTGGCGTCCTGGTCGCAAGAAGTAGGAATGCAGCGAGTGCAGGTGGCCTTCTTCGACCGTGAGGCTCGCCGCCAACACCGACTGGGCCGCGACGAGTCCGCCGAAGAGGCGTCCCTCGCCGGGGCCCGGGTCGCCCAGGAAGAGATCGCGATCGAGGCGCTCGAGATCGAAGAGACCGAGCAGCGCCTTGAAGGCGCTGGTTTCAGGTTCGGGTTCCGGCACCCAGCGCTTCCTCGACCAGCGGTAGCCGGTCATTGCCAAAGTACATGTCGTTGCCGTCGACGAAGATCGTTGGGGTTCCGAAGCCCCCGCGCTCGATCAACTCGTCGGTGTTATCGCGCAATTTCTGCTTGTACGCAGGGCGCGCGATCTTATCCGCGACCTCGATGCTGTCGAGCCCCGCGTCGCGCGCCAGAGCGGCGAGCGCATCGGGCTGCGAGATATCGACGTCGCGCCCCCAGTAGGCCTCGAAAACTCCGCGCGCGAAGGCGGGCAGGCAGTCGTGTTCGAGGGCCACGAAGCAGGCGCGCATCGCGTTGACGCTGTTCACCGGAAAGACGCTCGGCATTCCGATGCTGATCCCGTAGAGCCGGGCCCAGTCGGCCAGATCCTTGCCGTAGTAGCGCAACTTCGCGGGGGTGGGGTTCGCGCGCTGCTCGTAGACGCTCGCGTTGACCTGGTTGAAGACGCCGCCCACCAGGATGGGTCGCCAGCTGAGTTCGGCCGCCCCCGCCCGGGCGATGGCCTCGATCCGGTGGAAGGCGAGGTAGGTCCACGGACTGCTGCAGTCGAAGAAAAATTCGATCCGTCGCAAGCAATGCGCTCCTGGGGCCGGGGGGTTCGTGGGAGGCCCGTTGATAGCGGTCCTGCCGTGGTGCCGCGAGGCGTGCCGCCAGCCGCTGCGTGGCCCACGTGGCACCACTATGATCATATGATATAAATAAAACATATTATTAAAAAGATTTATAAAATAAATGTCACTACGTGAAGCGAAAAAAGAACGTGCCCGGGCCGACTTGGTCCAGGCCGCCGCCGAGCTCTTCGAGGCGCGTGGCTTCGATGCCACCCGCGTTGCGGACATCGCCGCTCGGGCGCAGCTCAGCCACACGACTATCCACAACCATTTCGCCGGGAAGGACGGCCTGGCGACCGAGTGGATCCGCGCCCGGGCCGACCGGGTCTTTGAAGCCTGCGCGGACGAAGCGGAGCAGTCCCCCCTGCGCCCCGCGCTTCGGCGCAGCCTGCGCGCCTGGTGCGACGCCCTCGAGGCCGACGCCCCCTGGCTGCGTCAATTCTGGCAGCGTTGCCGCATCGGTCCGCTGGTGACCGAGGCCACCGGGGCCACCCGCCTCGTGCGCGCGGCGCAGCAGCGCGGCGACTTGCGCCGTGATCTCCCCCCCGAACAGCTGGGTGGCCTGCTGATGGCGGCGCTCGTCGGCGCCACCGGCGAATGGCTCAACGCCGACGCCAGCGCTGACGGCCTCTCCGCCCACGCCCAGCGCGCCCTCGACCTGGTGCTCGATGGCGCCCGGCGCCGCAACGAGCGGGTGCGCCCGAACGTGAGCTAGCGCCCGTTGCTGGGTTTCTCGAGGGGCTTCCTGAGTGGCTTCTCGAGCGGCTTCCCGGGCGATTCGCGTGGGGCGAGGATCACGAAGCGATGGCTCTGGCTTCGGGCGTCCAGCGGGGCGTAATGCTCGAGGATCCAGCGGGCTAGCAGCGGGGCCGTGCGCTGCAGCGAGCGTTCGCGTTGGTTGTCGAAGGGCCAGCCCGGCCACACCACCAGCGCCGGCGGGGCGCCGTCCAGGCGCTCGACGAAGGCCCGCTCTTCGGCCGCATCGAGGAAGGTCCCGGGCATAAAGAGATCGAAGCCGCCCGGACTCCGCCGGTCCGCGAGCACGTAGAGCAGCGGCGAGGCGGAGACGTCGAGGATCGTCTCGTCCGGCCCCGTGCGCTCGCGCAGGATGCCGACGAGGCGCTCGATTTCGAGGGCCTCGACGGTGGGCTTCAACGGGTTTCCCGCGCCGGCCGCCCGCATCGGGACCAGGCCCCGGTCGAAGGGGTCGAAGTGCCGGTCGATGCCCTGGGCGAAGAGGGCCGCCACCAACGCCGCCGCGCAGGCTGCGTTTTCGATGCGTCCACGGCTCTTTGCCGAGCGTGCCGGGCGCCCCTCCCAGTAGCGGCCGAAGAGGCTCGCGCCGAAGTGGGCCCCGAGCAGCAGCAGCGGCGGCAGCGCCGAATTCAGGTGGTGGTCGTCCGAGCGTCCCAGGGTTCGCAGCAGGAAGACGCCGCCCCAGACCACCACCGCCAGCAGCAGGGCGTCGGCGGGGTTTCGGCGCCTTCCGGCGCGCACGGCCCGCAGCACGAAATGCAGCGCGTAGCCGGCGTAGAGCGCCACGGCTCCCCAATATTGGAGC
>CAJXIC010000072.1 GCA_913054385.1 uncultured Pseudomonadota bacterium | reverse complement strand
GCCTGGACCGACGCGGGCTTCGAGCGGCCGGAGCTGGGGGACGACCGCGTGCACTGGGAAACCGGGGCGGTGATCGGCACCGGCATCGGCGGGATGGACGTGATCGCCGAGCGCATCATCCCAGGGGTCGACGCGAAGAAGGTGCGGCGGCTGGGCTCTGCCTGCGTCGAGCAGGTGATGGCGAGCGGGGTTTCCGCGCGGATCTCCGGCCAGTTGGCGCTCGGCAACCAGGTCACCACCAACTCGAGCGCGTGCAGCACCGGGAGCGAAGCCATCGCGCTGGGCGCCGAGCGGATACGCGCGGGTCTCGCCGAGCGAATGCTCTGCGGCGGCGCAGAGGCGGCCAACCGCTATATCTGGGCCGGTTTCGACGCCATGCGCGTGCTCTCCCGAAAATTCAACGACGATCCCACGCGGGCCTCGCGCCCGCTCTCGGCCAGTGCCGGCGGCTTCGTGCCGGGTTCCGGGGCCGGGGTGGTGGTGCTCGAGAGCCTCGAAGTGGCCGAGGCGCGCGGTGCGCGCATCCATGCCGAACTCCTCGGCGCGGGAATCAATTGCGGAGGCCACCGGGCCGGCGGCAGCATGACGGCCCCCAACCCCGATGGCGTGCGCCGCTGTATTCAGTTGGCCCTCGTCGATGCGGGGATCGATCCGGGTGAGGTGGACGCCATCAACGGACACCTCACCGCGACCGGCGCCGACCCGCGCGAGGTCGAATCCTGGTCGGCGGCTCTCGGTCGCGGGCCGGGTGAATTGCCGCCGCTGACCGCGACGAAGTCGATGGTGGGTCACGCTCTTGGCGCCGCGGGTGGGCTCGAGGCGGTTGCGAGTGTCTTGATGGTGCGTGACGGCTACCTTCACCCCTGTCTCAACTGCGAGGATATCCATCCCGAGATCGAACCCTTCGCAGATTCGATTCCGCATAAGACGCGAGAGATGGACCTCCGCGTACTGATCAAGGCGAGTTTCGGTTTTGGGGACGTAAATGCGTGCCTTGTCTTTCAAAACTTTGATCGCGCTTAACTAGAGCGCGAAGAGGGAGAGCCAGAGAAATGGAACAGAGTGAAGTCATGAAGAGCGTCGTCAAAATCTTGACGCCCTGGGCGAAGAACCCGGACGCGCTCGCAGGGGTATCGATGGAGACCAACATTCTTGACGATCTCAAGGTGAATTCCGCGCGCCTCGTCGATGTCGTGATCGCCTTCGAGGACGAGTTCGACATCGAGATCGCGGACGAAGACGTCGACACCGTGAACACCGTGGGCAATGCCGTAAACCTGATCATGTCGAAGCTCGACTGAGGTTCCTGGCTGGAGTCGCCCCGGACTCCGGCGAGGTTTCGCGTTGGGAAGCGTCGAGCAGCGATCCGCCGGAAGCCACCGGTTGCAGCGAGCGATCGTCCGGCTCGCGGCGCCCTTCTGGGTGCCGCTCGCTGCGCTCTATCTCCGGTTCTATCAGGGCTACCGGATCGAAGGCCGCGCGGGATTGCGCGAGCGCTTCGCCCAGATGCGCCGCGAAAGTGCTGCGCCGTTACTGGTCTGCCCGAACCACCTCACGCTGATCGATTCGGCACTCGTGGCCTGGGCGCTGGTGCCGGTGTGGAAGCTTGCCTTCCTGGGAAACTGGCTTCTGTGGAATGTTCCGGAGCGCGAAAATTTCGCCCGGGGCCCGTGGCAGCGGGCGGCGACCTATCTCGCCAAATGCATTCCGATCTCACGCGGTGGAAAGCGCGATGAAGTTGCCGCGGTGCTTGCTCGGGTGACCGAGTTGACCCGGAGCGGAGAGGTGGCGCTGCTGTTCCCCGAGGCCGGGCGCAGCCGCAGCGGTCGGGTCGAGATAGAATCGGCCGCCTGGGGCGTCGGGCGCATCATCGCATCGGTGCCCGGGTGTCGCGTGGTCTGTGTCTACTTGCGGGGGCAAGGTCAGAAGTCGTGGAGCGATCTGCCGATGCGCGGGGAGCGTTTTGACGTGGCGGTTGAATGCATCGAACCGAAATCCGATCAGCGCGGTGCGAGACGCTCGCGCGAGTTCGCGCGACAGGTAGTGACGCAGCTGAAGGAAATGGAAGACCGGGTGCAAGTTGGTCGGTAACGACGTAATTGACCTCCTGGACGGCGATGCCGACCTGACGAGCTATTCGGAGCGCTTTCTCGAGCGCGCCTTCACGAGGCGCGAGCGCTGCCGCATCGAAGCCGCGCGCGACCCGGCGCTGTGCACCTGGCGGCACTGGGCCGCGAAGGAGGCAGCGTGGAAGGCCATGAGCAAGACCCGCCCTTCCCTGATCTTTTCGCCCAGCCTTCTCGAAGTCGAGGCGCACCCAACCGATCTCGACGCCGCGCGGGTTCGCAGCTTGAAGGATCCCGCTCTCGCCTGCGAAATTCGTTTTCTAAAGGCCGGCTCGTCGATCCACGCGCTCGCCCAGGAGGACGCAGAGGGGGGCGCCCGGGTCGTGCACGCTTGCGAGCGTTTTGACCCCGAAGGGCCGGACACGCGCGATCCCGGGGCGCCGAGCCGCATTGCCCGCCGACTCGTGTGTCGCTCCGTGGCCGCAGCCCTCGGCATCGATGCGGCGCAACTCGAGGTTCGTCGCCAGGGACGCGTCCCGGTACTCTTTCGCGGGAGCGAACCGCTTTTGGGGAATCTCTCGATTGCCCACCACGGGCGTTTTGCGGGGTTCGCTTTCGAAACCCTGCTCGCGTGTCGGACGTCTTTTAGGGAGGCCGGGTGATGAGTTCTGGCGTCGCACCGCCCCCCACAGTTCGGCCGATCAGGCGTATCGCCATCGTCAACCGTGGTGAGTCCGCGCTGCGCTGCATCCGCACGGCAAAGAGCCTCGCGACACGCGAGGGAGAAGTGATCGAGACCGTGGCGCTCTACACCGCGGTCGATCGAGATGCGCCCTTCGTGCGTCACGCAGATCTCTCGTTCGAGCTTCCCTCCGAGGGCAGCGCCGTCAGCGCGTACCTCGATCACGAGGGGCTGCTGGAGGCGATTACCGCAGTGGGTGCCGACGCGGTGTGGCCCGGCTGGGGTTTCGTTTCCGAGGATCCCGTTTTCGTCGAGAAGGTCACCTCGATCGGTGTCGCCTTCCTCGGGCCGTCGGCAGAAGCCATGCGAGCGCTGGGCGACAAGATCGAGTCGAAGCGCCTGGCCGAGGCTTGCGGTGTCCCCGTCACCGCCTGGAGCGAACGCGCACTCGAGGACGAAGACGATGCGGCGCGACAGGCCGAGCGCATCGGCTACCCGCTGGTGGTCAAGGCAGCGGCGGGAGGCGGTGGCCGCGGCATCCGGATGGTGGCGAAACCCTTCGAACTCAAGGAGGCGTACCGCTCGGCCCAGGCCGAGGCCGCTGCCGCCTTCGGCGACAATCGCCTCTTCTGCGAGAGTCTGGTCCGGGACGGACGCCACATCGAGGTCCAGATCGTTGCGGACCAGCACGGCCATGTTCACGCGGTGGGTTGCCGCGACTGTTCGGTGCAGCGACGGCACCAGAAGGTGATCGAAGAGGCGCCGCCGCCGGGGCTCGACCCGAAGCGCCGTGAAGAAATGCAGGCAGCGGCGGTGCGTCTGGCGGAGCGTGCGGGGTACAGCGGTGTCGGGACCGTCGAGTTCCTGGTGACGGCCGATGCTTTTTTCTTTCTCGAGATGAATCCGCGGCTGCAGGTCGAGCACGGCATCACCGAAGCGATCACCGGCCTCGATCTGGTCGAACTCCAGATCCGCATCGGTCGCGGAGAATCGCTCGAAGGTCTCTGCTTTGAAGAACGCGGTGTCGCGCTCGAGGCCCGGGTGTGCGCCGAGGATCCCGACGAGGGCTTTCTGCCCTCTCCCGGCCGAATCGTGGTCTTCGACCCGGCCCTCGGGCCGGGCCTGCGACTCGATTCAGGAGTCTCCGTGGGGACGAGAATCCCCGCCGATTTTGATTCGTTGATCGCGAAGGTGATCGCCACCGGGGGAAGTCGCGAGGCAGCACGCGCCCGGCTGGTGTGTGCCCTGCGCGACTTCGAACTCGTCGTGCAAGGCGGTGCGACCAACAAGGGCTACCTGATTCACCTGCTCGAAGCCGAAGCCTTTCGTCGTGGTGGGGTTGACACCGGTTGGCTCGATCGTTGGAACGAAGCAGAAGGCTCGCGCGAGGCCAGTGAGGGGGTCGGGGATGCCCTGGTCGCGGCTGCAGTGCTCGCCTACCAACAGGCGAGAAGCGACGTCCGCACGAACTTTTACGTGGACACCACACGCATCACCGACGACCGCATTCCCGCGAGCGAAGGTCAGCAGATCGATCTCTCTTTCGAAGGCGAGAGTTATCGCCTGAAGGTCTACGCGATCGGTTCCTGGGGTTATCGCGTGCATCTCGACGGCCGCGTGGTGAATGCCACCATGCGCGAGGAGGGAGTGCAATCTGCGCGCCTGGCCCTGGCCGGTCGCACCCGCCGGATTCTCTACGATCGCACCGAGACGAGTCTTCGGATCGAAGTCGACGGGCATCCTCACCGTTTTGGTTGGCAGACCCTGGGGAGGGTTTCGGTTGCCACGCCTGCGATGGTGGTGGCGATCCACGCGAAGGTCGGCGACCGCGTGGAACTCGGCGAGCCCCTCGGCCTGCTCGAGGCCATGAAGATGGAGATCGCCTTCCAGGCGCCGGTTTCGGGGGTCGTTCGCGAAGTCCTGGTCCGGAAGGGCCAGCAGGTCGCGGCGGGCGAGATCCTGCTCGAAATCGACCCCGGGAGCCGGAGCGAGAGTGCGCCGCAGAGCCGCGAACGTCTCGCACTCCCGCTGCATAGGGATCCCCTCGCCCTGCTCTTCCATTCCGATGCCGAGGGCCCGTTGGGCGCACCGGATCTCGCGGGCGCCGCAGCGGCCGGCGGCGAGCCGATCAACGCGGCGCTCCAGACCGCACGCGAGGAGATCCGGCGCGTGCTCCTGGGCTACGACGCAAACCCCGAGCGCGGCGACAGTCTCGTGGCCTTCCTCGACGCGGCGCTTCCCGATGCCCTGCCCCTGCACTTCTTGCGACGCCTGGCGGAGAACTACAGCGAACTCGTCGCCTTTGCCGACATCGAAGAACTCTTCATCCGTTCCCCCCGGGCCTCGGTGTCGGGAGAACTGGGGCCGTCGAATGACGCGCGCCTGCGGATGTACGTGCGGCGCATGCACGCCGAGGGTGCGGGCATTGCCCCGGAGTTCCTGGATCTGGCCCTGCGCGCCCTCGCGCATTACGGCGTCGATTCGCTGGTGCCGGGGGACGGCCTGGAACGTGCTGTGCTGCGGCTGTTGGCAACGCAGATCGAACCCGGCCTGCGGCGACGCCTGGTCCTGGCGATGTTGCACCGGCTGATCGCGCTTGCCGATTCGGACCTCGACCTGGGCAGGAATCCGGAACTGGGCAGCGCCCTGCACCGGATCTCGGGGATGCGAGGTCTGCTGCCCGACAGCATCGCCGACGCGGCGATCGAGGCGCACTACCTGATTTTCGAGCGACGCGAGTTCGAGCGGCAGTCTGCACAGGGTTCGAGAGAACTCGAAGACTGGCTCGCCCGCGCGGAATGGCAGCCCACGACTCCCTCGGCGAATGTGCTGATGGAAGTCGCGGCGACGGCGCGCCGGGTCTTTGATCGCGTCGGTCGCTGGATCGGTGCTGCGGATAAAAGCCGGCGAGAGATCGCGCTTGCGGCTCACATCCAGCGCGTCTATGCGCCGAGCGTTCCCACGAACCGCCGGCTCTTCAACCAGGAGGGCACGCCGATCCAGTCGACCGAGTATTCCGGTCGCGGCGTGGTGCTGGCCTCCGCCGCCGGGGGAGAAGAGATCGCCGCGGTGGCGGGACGCCTCTGCACGGCGGCGGATCTACTCGGGCCCGGCGAAGTCGGGATCCACGCGCTCGAGTTGGTGGTGCCCGAGGGCGCCGTGGAAAGTGCCGACCACTGGAATCGCGAGCTTCCGGCAGTGCTCGCGGACCATGGCCTGCGCTGTCGCTTCACGCTGACCTTCCTGGTCGAGGACGGCAACCACGTTTATCGGAGCTTCGCTGGCTCGGATTCCGGAATTTCGAAAATGGTCGAATGCGCGGACCTCCACCCGGAGATTGCAGCGCGCATCGACCTCGAGCGCTTCCGGGCCTTCGACCTCGAGCGGCAGCCGAGCGACGAAGGGATCTACACCTTCTTCGGTCGCAGCCGGGACGTGCCCGGGGACGAGCGCATCTTCGTCCTTGCTGATGTGCAGAGCCACCAGGCTGGCGAAGAACACGAGGCGCAGGCGTATCTCGCGGCCTTCGAACGTGCCTTCTACCAGGCGACACGAAGCCTTCGCAGTGTCCTGCAGGTGCGCGACCCGCGGCGGCGTCTGCACTGGAATCGCGTCGCGCTCTTCGTGGCGCCGGAAATCTATCTCGACCCCGAAGTCGCGCTCGATCTCGCAAAGCGCCTGGGGCCCGCCACGCGCCATCTCGGCCTCGAGAAGGTGATCGTGCGGCTCCGGCTACTCGACCGTGGCGCCCCCGAAGCCAATGCGAAGGCAACCGAGATCGTGATCAGCGAGGCCGGTGGTGAGCAGATGCAACTCGCCTCTCGCGAACCGCACCACGACGCACTTCGCCCGGCGAAGGATTACGAGCGGCAGGTCGTCGCCGCGCGCAGCCGGGGCCTCGTCTATCCCTACGAGATCATTCGGATGTTGACCCGCCCGGAAGAGGGTGTTGCTTCGAGCGACGCCGACGCGTTGATCCCGCGCGGAACCTTCGAGGAATTCGACTTCGATGAGGGCTCCGGGAAAGCGGTGAGCGTTCTCGGGCGCGACTACGGTCGCAACCAGAGTGGCGTCGTCTTTGGAATCATTTCGACCCCAACGGGGAAGGTTCCCGAGGGCATGCGAAGGGTGCTGGTGCTTTCGGACCCGAACCGCGGAATGGGTTCGTTGGCGGTCCCCGAGTGCGCGCGCCTGGTCGCCGCGATCGACCTCGCGGAGCGTGAAAAGATTCCGGTCGAATGGATCCCCGTGAGTTCCGGGGCCGCGATCGCGATGGACAGCGGGACCGAGAACCTCGACGCCACGGCGAGGGTCGTGCGGCGAATCGTCACCTTCACCCAGGCCGGGGGTTCGATCCACGTGATCGTCTCGGGCATAAACGTGGGCGCCCAGAGCTACTTCGATTCTCTCTCGACGATGCTGATGCACACGCGCGGGGTGTTGATCATGACGCAGGGCGGGTCGATGGTGCTGACCGGGCGGGCGGCATTGCAGGCCTCGGGTGGCGTCGCCGCCGAGGACGAGATCGCCATCGGCGGCTTCGAGCGCATCATGGGGCCCAACGGCGAGGGCCAGTACTACGCGCGCAACCTCGGCGAGGCCTTCCGGATCCTCTACGAGCACTACCGCTTCAGCTTTGTAGTGCCGGGTGAGACCCGGCCGCGTCGCTTCACGACGAGTGACCCGAGCGAGCGCTCGGTGTGCGACCACCCTCTTGACCCCGAGGACGGCTTCGGTTTCGAGCGCATCGGCGAGATCTTCGACGATGCCTCGAACCCCGGCCGCAAGCGCCCCTTCGCCATGCGCTCGGTGATGAACGCGTTGATCGATCAAGACGGCGGCTCTCTCGAGCGCTGGCGCTCGATGGTTGGTGCCGAGACTGCGATCTGCTGGGACGCCCATCTCGGCGGAATTCCGGTCACCCTGCTCGGGATCGAGAGCCACACGATTCCGCGCGAGGGCTACCGATCCTTCGACGGACCCGAAGCGTGGACCGGGGGCACGCTGTTTCCGCTCTCGTCCAAAAAGGTGGCCCGCGCACTCAACGCGGCGAGCGGGGTGCGACCGGTGGTCGTGCTCGCCAACCTTTCCGGCTTCGACGGATCGCCCGAATCGATGCGCAAGCTTCAACTCGAATACGGCGCCGAGATCGCCCGAGCCGTGGTGAACTTCAAGGGCACCCTGCTCTTCCTGGTGGTTTCCCGTTACCACGGCGGCGCCTACGTGGTCTTCTCCCAGGAATTGAACGACGGCCTTCGAGCGATGGCGCTCACCGGCTCCTATGCCTCGGTGATCGGCGGTGGGCCGGCGGCGGCGGTGGTCTTCACCCGCGAAGTGCGCGCGCGTTCACAGGCGGACCCGCGCGTGGTGGCGGCCGAGGCCCGAGTTCGCCGCGAACGCAGCCGGCAGGCG
>CAJXIC010000071.1 GCA_913054385.1 uncultured Pseudomonadota bacterium | reverse complement strand
ATTGTCCGCCGCGAACTCTTTGGTGAGACCAGCTAGGACGCGCGAACCGGCCCCCGGCGCACTTCACGGTGGGGCGGGCGGCTCCGGCAGCCACGACGGCGCCCGCGCCCCGAGCGCCCCCGGACGGGCGAGCGGGGCGGCACGCTCGAAGCGCGGGGGGCCCCGCTCGCCCGCGGGCCCCGGGAACTTCGGTGGACACCAGTACAAGGATTCCCGGAACACTGGGGTGATGGCGGGAGAATAGCGAACAAAAGGCGAAAGTCGAGCGCAGCGACCTGACGGCGCCGTGGCAGCGCCACACGCGGCTTTCCCGATCGGGGTTTGGGCAAAGCAGCCCGAAGTTCTGCGCTCCGGGACTCGACACCCGTCGGCGCGGGTGGTACTCCCGGCGTGGGCCCGTAGCTCAGTTGGTAGAGCAGCGGACTTTTAATCCGTCGGTCCAGGGTTCGAGCCCCTGCGGGCCCACCAGTTTATTGCGGTGCGTTTGGCATCGCGGGAGGATGCTATGCAGCGTGCGCTCGTCACCGGCGCGAACTCGGGGATCGGTCGCGCCACCGCCATCGCGTTGGCCGAGGCCGGTTACGAGGTCTTTGGCGCCATGCGCAGCCTCGAGAAGGGCGCGAAGTTGATCGAGGGCGTGCGCGAACGGGGCGGGACCCTGCACCCGATCGAACTCGATGTCTCCAGCGCCGCCTCCGTCACGCGAGCGGCCGAGGTAGTCGCAGCGCAGGGGGGGCCGCTCGATGTCCTCGTCAACAACGCGGGGATCGCGCACAACGCCTGCGTCGAGGACGTTGACATCGACGCCGCGAAGGAAGTGTTCGAGACGAACTACTGGGGCGTGATTCGCTGCGTGCAGGCATTTTTGCCGGGAATGCGCGAGCGCCGGCAGGGACAGATCGTGAATATCTCTTCGGTGGCGGGTCGGATCGCCGCGCTGGGGCAGGTGGTCTACTCGTCGTCGAAGTGGGCCCTCGAGTGCCTGAGCGAGAATCTGGCGCAGGAGGTGGCCCCCTTCGGTGTGCGCGTCGTGGTGATCGAGCCAGGCGTCACCCGCACGGCGATCCTGCCGAAGAACCTCGGACATCCCGAGCCGACCGTCTACGGTGACGCCTACCGGCGAATGCTGCACTTTTACGCGCGCGGCATCAAGGCCGACGTGCAGGCCTCGGAGGTGGCGGCGGTGCTGCTCGCGGCCCTCGAAGATCCCGAATGCGGCTTCCGCTACACCTGCGCCTGGAGTGGCCCCGAACTCTGCGAGGGGCGTTCGAAGCTCGACGACGCGACCTGGATTGCGCTCGGCGACCAACCCGACGACGCGGCCTACCACCGCGCCTTCGAGGCGGCCTTCGGGCTCGACATCCGCCCCCCCGAGAACGGGTAGGGCAGCGGCCGCTGGGCCGCTGGCATCAGCCGTCCCAGGCGATGTCGTAGAACTGTGCCTCCATCAGCGCCGAGTGGCTGTGCTTTCGCGTCTGGAGGCGATGCCGGTACGCAAGGATGTGCGTGAAGGAGAGGATCTGGTACAGCCCGGGCAGCCGATCCCCCTTCTGTGAATAGACGTCCTCGGTCCCGTCGAGCAGGCGCCTGAGATCCGAAGGCAGGTTCTTCGGCTCGCGGAACATGTCGCGGAGGATGGCGATGCCGATCTGTTCGCGTCGACCCGCCGGCACGATCGTGGGTGCGTCGAAGTCCGGTTCGAAGATTGCCTTCGAGAGTTCCCCGGGTTCCATCAGGAAGACCGCGGCCGTGGGCCGCGGGTTGCACTCGATCATCGTGAGGCCGGCGGCGGTCTGCATGGTGTCGAAGGAGATCTGCCCATGCAGGTCGAGGGCTTCGATGTAGGTGCGGGAGATCTCGAGGGCTTCCGGGCAATCGATCGATTCGAAGACGATGCCGCCGGCGTGTTCGATGGTGAGCGGGTGCCGGTAGGTGCAATGCGCTGCCAGCTTTCCGTGGTGGGCGATGCTCATACTGCAGAGGTCTTCGCCGATCACGAATTCTTGCACCAACCACGGGTTCTCGGGAGTCGGGTGGCACTCCGCAATGGCGACGGCGCCCGCGAGTGGACCGGTGTTGGT
Source organism: uncultured Pseudomonadota bacterium (assembly GCA_913054385.1). Taxonomy (GTDB): domain Bacteria; phylum Myxococcota_A; class UBA9160; order UBA9160; family UBA4427; genus JAYGCV01. The sequence continues at coordinate 6,103 of CAJXIC010000071.1, read as the reverse complement.
GAGGAGGGAGATCCCGCCGCGCGAAAAGGCGGCCCGGGCGAAGTATTCGGGAAAGGTCCCGGCGGCTTCGACCAATTCGGCGTCGGAGTGGGCGATCACGGTCTTGGCGATCGGCACGCCGAGGGAGCGGGTCAGCTCGGTGAAGGATTCCTTGTTGTGGAGTCGGGAGAGGGTCTCGAACGGCGAAAAGAAAAGATCGGCGCTGCCTTCGAGTTGGTCGGCGTGCTTCGCGAGGTAGAAGAGCTCCTCGAAACACGGAAGGAGCATGTCGATGCGCCGGCTCGAGAGAATCTCCGAAATTTCCGCGATGAAGGCATCGGTTTCGAAGGCGGGCGCGGAGGTGAGGATCGCCTCGTGGACCTCCCGGGAGTGCAGGCCCGGAGCCGTGCGGAAGGTGTCGGTGGCGTAGATCTCGTGACCCGCCTGCCCGAGCTTTCGGATCTCGCCGAGGGCATGCGGCAGACGCGCGCTGGTGAGCAGCAGCTTCAAGGGGATGAGGCTCCTCGGGCGGCTTTCTCGCAGAGGGTACCCGAGTGTCGCTTCAGGGCTCGTGGCGCCGGAGGAAGCTGCGAGTTCGGTGGATCGCGTTCTCGCGCAGGTTCACGTAGAAAAGGCTGAAATCTTCCGCGTGGTAGTTGCCGTCGATCGCAAAGAACGAGTAGGGCCAACCGGGGGGCGGAACGATCCAGAGCGCTCCGTGGGCACAGTGGGTGCCGACGAGTGCGGGCTCGGGTCGCGAGAGCGAGAAGATCGAGACCGGGAGACTGCCGAGATTCGCCGAGGCCGGGGCGACCGGCTGGTCGTGGCGCCAGGTGAGGGGGTTGATACAGACGACGTCTTCGGAGGCGTCCTCGTCCGGGTCCGGTCCCCAGGGCGAACCGGGGGCGAAGGTCCGCCACGAGATCAGGCAGCCGCTCTGCTCCGGGGTGCGGCAGATGGGCAGGGCCCCCGGTTTCTGGCGATCGCCCTCCTCGATGGCGCGGGTACCGATCGGGTAGGCGGCAACCAGGCGTTCCCGCAGGTCGCCTTCGCGATAGAACTCGTCGAGCAGGCGAAGCAGCAGGCGACTGCCCTGGCTGTGTCCCACCAGCAGGATCGGGCGACCCTCGTTCTCGTGGTCGAGGAAATATTGGAACGCCCGCCGCACGTCGGAATAGGCGAGGGCGAGGCCCTTCTCCATGGCTTCGGGATGCCCGAGGAAGCCCGAGAGTGTCAGCTGCCGATAGCGGGGGGCAAAGATCCGTCCGGCGGCGTTGAAGGCGCTGGCCTGGTCCCGCAGCGTGACGTCGACGATGCGGTTCGCGAGCCAGCCGTGGATGCCAGCGTTCCAGGCAAAGCGCCAGAAATACGTGGTCGGGTGCAGGAAGAAGACGTCGACGAGTTCGGTCCACTGCGCCTCGCCGGGGGCGAGGCCCGGTGGCACTTCGAGCGCTGGTGAGCGCATGCCGGGACGCGCGGCCCAACTCTCCGGCTGGGCGTAGTCGGGAGCCGGGGGCGCGGTGTAGGCGTCGTAGGGTTGGCTCGGCGTGGTGATCCATCCTCCGAGCGATGCGCAGCCGCCGGTGGCGAGCACCGTGGCGAGCCCAGCGGTCAGCAGCGCACAACGTGCGCGACGCGCGGCGGTGCCCGGCCCCCGTCCGCGGTTCACTGGTGGGGTCCGCGGTTCACTGGTGGGATCCGCGTTTCACTGGTGGGGTCCGCGGACCCCGGGCGGGAGATTGGCAGCCGGAATCCAGTCGAGCTCGAGCAGGCCCTCGAGGATCGCGTCGGCGATGATGCGCGTTCCCACCGGGCTCGGGTGGACGAAGTCGGAGTCGCTGAAGCCCGGGGGATTCGCACTGCGCAGGCGGCTTTCGGTGCGGATCAGGGGGATGCCTTCTTGCCGGGCGACGCGAGCCACGATCTCCTGGTAGCGAGCGTGTCGTTGATGGAAGGCCTCCAGGGACGGCATGCCGGCGAGTTTTACGATGGTGAGGTCGCGTTCGTCGCCCCCGCGCTCGAGCTTGCGCAGGGGATAGTCGATGAACAGCAGGTGGATCTCGTTGTCGCGCGCGAACTCGGCCATGCGCCCCAGGTTGTAGGCGAACTCGTCTTCGTCGACCCAGGGGACCGAGAGGAAGGTCGGGTGGAGATCGGGGCGGCTCTGCCAGGCGCTCATCACGAGCCTCGTCAACTGGGTGTCGTGGGTCCAGTCGACGAGCGTTCGCAGCGGCACCCAGCGGATCTCCCGGGTCCGCAGCGGCGGGTTCCAGGCGTCCGCGTGATCGTTGTAGCCAAAGCGGATCGTGATGATGTCGGGCTCGAGTTCGAGTGCGCGAGTCGTCAAGAAACGCAGCCCGTGCGCGCTGCTCTGCCCGATCACCCCGGCGTTGATCACCTCGATGCCGTGGGTGCCAATCGCCGCGAGCCGCTCGGCGAGGAGTTCGGGGTAGTTTCCCAGGTAGACATCCGGAAGGCGTCCGTGAATGCCGAAGGTCGAAGAATCGCCGACGCAGAGAATGCGGAGGCCCCCCGTCGGCTTCGGGTCGTCGATGGGAGGGCCGCGGAGCCCGTGATCGTTGATCACGAGTTCGGGGTGACCGGGATGCTGGAAGCCCGGCAGATTCATCCACCCCGCCACCGGGTCTTCCACCAACCAGTGGACCTTTTCGACGGGTTCCCGCCCGAAGGGCGGAAAGAACACGCGCAGCGCGCACTCGGCGGCGAAGAGTCCGAGGAGAAGCGTGGTAGCGAGAAGCGCGAGCTTCTTCATCGACGGCGATCAACCTCCGGCGGCGCGCCGCTCTCGCGCGGTGCCCGGAAACACCTGGAGCATACCAGAGGCGCGGGGCGGACCTCGTTGCATCGGGAACGGAGGGCGCCGATGCTTGCCGCATGAAGAGAACGATGAATCTCGTGGGAGCCCTCCTGTTGTGGGGAGCGGTGCTCGGCTGCAGCGATTCGCGCGACGCGGTTTCCGGCGACGCGGTTTCCTGGGCGAGCTATGGCGGAAACGCCGACGCCTCTCGCTACTCGCCCCTCGCCGAGATCACGCCGCAGAATGTCGGCGACCTCGAGGTGGCCTGGATCTTCCGCAGCGGCGATTACGACGATGGGCAGGGTGGCGGGGGCTTGCTCCCGACGTCGTTCCAGAACACGCCGATCGTCGTCGACGACACGCTCTACCTGTGCACGCCCTTCAACCGCGTGATCGCCCTCGATGCTTCGAGCGGGGAAGAGCGTTGGAGTTTCGACCCGGAGGTCGACCGCGAAGGCCTCTACGTGGTGACCTGCCGCGGGGTGGCCAGTTGGGTGGACTCGCGCGCCTCCGCAGGCGCGGTCTGTCGCCACCGGATTTTCAGCGGGACGCTCGACGCGCGCCTGCTGGCTCTCGATGCAGAGACCGGAAAACCTTGCGCCGATTTCGGCGAGGGGGGAGCGATCGATCTGCGCGGTGGGATCGGTGACGTGATTCCCGGTGATTACGGAGTGACTTCGCCGCCTACGGTGGTGGGCGACCGTGTGATCACCGGAGCGATGGTCCTCGACAATCAGCGCGTGGACATGCCCGGCGGCGTCGTTCGCGCCTTCGACGCGCGCAGCGGGGCCGAACTGTGGGCCTGGGATCCCGTACCGCCCGGAACCCCGGAGGCCGCTGCTGGGCTCCGCTTCCGGCGCGGCACCACCAACGCCTGGACCGCGTTCTCTGCAGACCCCGACCTCGGGCTGGTGTACGTGCCGACGGGAAATACCTCTGCAGATTATTACGGCGGCCATCGCGATGGCTCCGACCTCTACTCGAGCTCGGTGGTGGCTCTCGACGTGAACAGCGGCGAGGTGGTGTGGCACTTCCAGACCGTCCATCACGACGTCTGGGACTACGACGTCCCGGCGCAGCCCGTGCTCTTCGAGTTTGAACGCGACGGCGAGTCGATTCCGGCCCTGGTGCAGGCGACGAAGATGGGATTTCTTTTCGTACTCGACCGGCGCAGCGGCGAGCCCATCTTTCCGGTAGAGGAACGTCCGGTGCCCCAGGCCGGCGCGGTCCCCGGGGAGACCCTCTCTGCCACGCAGCCTTTCCCGCTAAAGCCGCCCCCGCTTCATCCGCTGCGACTCGACCCGGAGGATGGCTTCGGGTTCACGCCCTTTGATCGCGCGGCGTGCCGCGACTTGATCGCCTCGCTGCGCTCGGAGGGGCTGTATACGCCGCCCTCTCTCGAGGGTTCGATCCAGTACCCGGGCTACATCGGCGGCTCGAATTGGGGCAGCCTGTCGATCGATCGCAAGCGCGGCATCCTCGTCGTCAACATCTCGCGGGTGGCCGGGATCGTGCAGCTGATTCCGCGCGCCGAATTCGACGCGATGTTTCCCGACGGCCCGCCCGACTTCGGCTTCGAGGTGCAGGGCGGGACACCCTACGGGGTGCGGCGGAGTCCGCTGCTCTCGCCGCTGGGGGCACCGTGCACGCCGCCGCCGTGGGGCACCCTGGCAGGGGTCGACCTGCAGGCGGGCGAATTGCGCTGGGAGGAGCCTCTGGGAACGCTCGAGGGGCTGGCGCCGTTTCCGATCGACTGGCTCGGGCCGCGGGGGGTGCCGAACCTCGGGGGCCCGATCACCACCGCTTCCGGGCTGACCTTCATCGGCGCCGCGACCGACGCCTACCTGCGCGCGTTCGAGACGGCGACCGGCGAAGAGTTGTGGAAGGCGAAGCTGCCGGCCGCCGCGATCGCGACGCCGCTCACCTATCGCGCCCGGGATGGAGGCCGCCAGTTCGTGGTGATTGCCGCCGGCGGTCACGGCCTGCTGGGAGTCGCGGCGAGTGACGCCCTCGTGGCGTTCGCGCTTCCGGCCCCGCGCTAGTGGGGCTGTCGACTGCGGCGGCGTAGCGTCCCGAAAAGCCCGATGAAACCGGCGAAGCAGCGTTCGCTCAAGAACTCGAGGCGTTCGATGTACTGGGGGATTTCGCGGCGGATGCGATCGGGATCGATGGCGCCTCCGGTGGCGGCGATCGCCTTGCGGTTTTCGGGAACGTCGAGCCAGCGTTCGATCATCGCGGCGTCGACCTCGAGGTGGAACTGCAGCGCGTACACGTTCGTGCCGTAGCGAAATGCCTGGGGCGCCCCGGTGGCGGATCGCGCCAATTCGCAGGCTCCCTCGGGCAGGTCGAAGGTGTCGCCGTGCCACTGAAAAACCGTCTCGGTTCCGGCGAAGGGACCGAGCACCGGGTCGCTGCTGGCGGCCGGGAGGCGCTCGACGGGATACCAGCCGATTTCTTTTTCGGGAGCCGGGTAGACCGCTGCCCCGAGAGCTGCCGCCACCAACTGGGAGCCCAGGCAGATCCCCAGCACCGGAACACCGAGGCGGATCGCTTCTTCGATGGCTTTGCGTTCGTGCGCGAGGTGCGGATGGGCCGTCAGCTCTCCCATGTTCATCGGCCCGCCCAGGACGATCAGTCCGTCGTAACCCTGGACGCGTGGCTGGGCGGCGGGGTCGCGCTCGAAATTCACATAGCGCAGCCTCGCGCCGTAACTGCGGAGCAGGGGGTCCAGGGTGCCGAGGATCTCGTGGGCGACGTGCTGGAAGATGAGGATCCGCGCCATGGTCGGGGGATCAAGCCTGTTCCGCTGCTTCCGCGCTCTCGCGCTTGATGCGCGCCCAGCGAAACGGCGAAGTCAACTGGCCCAGGTAGCCCATCGGAAAGGTCGGGAGATCGCTGAGACCGATGTCGGCCGGAGGGCGGCGATCACGCGGCAGCAAACGGGTCCCGAAAACGACGTCCCAGACGATCAGGTTCTGGCCGAAATTCGAATTTGCTTCTTGCGGGAGTCGCGAGTGATGCCAGCGGTGGAGTTCGGCCATCGAGAAGAACCAGTTGAGGGGCCCGCAGCGAAGTTTCAGGTTCGCGTGTTGGAAGGCGCCGTGGACGCTGGTGGTGGCGGTAAACAGCGCCAGCAACGGCTCTTGTGCGCCGAGCATCGCCAGAACGAAGAGCGGCGGAAAGATCGAGAGGGCGAGGTCGATCGGGTGGAAGCGCACCGCGTTCAGGTAGTAGAGCCGCGGTGCGCTGTGATGCAGCGCGTGGATGCGCCAGAGGCCGTCGTAAGTGTGGGTCAGGCGATGAGTC